>JBQGDU010000086.1:0-8854 GCA_052039245.1 Aeromicrobium sp.
CGCGTAGACTGGATCGTTCCTCGTTCGAGCCCGGGACAGAAGGAAGATTCGTGAGCGACAGCACCGCCGCGCAGCGCGCCATCGCTGCCGAGCAGGCGTACGTCGACGTCGTCCACGAGCGCCTCGAGGAGTCCACCAAGGTGGCCTCGGCCCTCGTCAAGGAGGGCTACGCCCGCGGTCACGTGGGCAACGAGGGCGGCCTCGTCGAGCGTGACGCCATGGTCTTCCAGGCGCAGCGCCGGCTGTCGGCGCTCAACGCCGCCCACGACGGCCTCGTCTTCGGTCGCCTCGACCTCACCAGCGACGCTCCCCGCTACATCGGCCGCATCGGCGTGCGCGACGCCGACCGCGAGATCATCCTCATCGACTGGCGCGCCCCCGCGGCCTCGCTGTTCTACCAGGCCACCGCGCAGGAACCCCGCGGAGTCGTCCGTCGCCGCGTGCTGCGCACCTCGGGCCGACGCGTGGTGGGTGTGGAGGACGACCTCCTCGACGCCGACGCCGCCCCCGACGACATGGAGGTCGTCGGCGAGGGCGCGCTGCTCGCCAGCCTGAGCCGCGCCCGCGACGCCACGATGCACTCCGTCGTCGCCACCATCCAGAAGGAGCAGGACGACGCCATCCGCGCGCCCGTCCGCGGCGCCACGATCATCGGCGGCGGACCCGGCACCGGCAAGACGGTCGTCGCCCTGCACCGCGCCGCGTTCCTGCTCTACTCCGACCGTCGCCGCTTCGAGCGCGGCGGCGTGCTCGTGGTCGGCCCGTCGTCGGTCTTCATGGCCTACATCGAGCGGGTCCTGCCGAGCCTCGGGGAGACGGCCGTGACCCTCCGTTCGCTCGGCGAGGTGGTCGACGGCGTCCGTGCCCCCGAGCACGACGAGCCGGTGGCCGCCGCGGCCAAGGGGTCCTCGCGCATGCTGCCGGTGCTGCAACGCCTCGCCCGCGCTCCCCAGCCGGGCGAGCCGACGTCGTTCCGCTACTTCTACAAGGACGACGTCCTCACGCTGGACGCCCGTCAGCTCGCCCGGATCCGCCGCCAGCTGCTCTCCAGCCTCAAGCGGAACCGCGCCTACGCCAAGGCGCCGGCGGCCGTCGCCTCTGCGCTGTGGCGCCAGGTGCACGGTGAGCGCGCGCTGGAGAAGGGCGAGGAGGAGTTCCTGGACGTCCTGACCTCCGATCACCGCTTCGTCGACTTCATCGAGGCGTGGTGGCCGACGGTCGAGGCCGTCGAGCTGTGGCAGACCCTCCCGCAACGGCTCGCCGAGCTGGCCGACGGCGCGTTCGACGCCGAGGAGGTCACGGCGCTCAAGGCGTCCTGGGCGACGTCGACGCAGGAGGGTGGCGTCCCGGCCATCGAGGACGTGCCCCTCATCGACGAGCTGCGCTACCTGCTGGGTGAGGTGCCGCCCCCGGAGGACGACGACGCCGACGTCCCGCGCCAGCTCATGAGCTTCGAGCGACGTGAGCGGGAGCGCGAGAACGAGCTGCGCTCCACCACGAGCATCGAGGACGACGGTTACGCCCACGTCCTCGTGGACGAGGCCCAGGACCTCTCTCCGATGCAGTGGCGCATGCTCGGTCGCCGCGGGCGGCAGGCCAGCTGGACGATCGTCGGCGATCCGGCGCAGTCGTTGTGGCCGCATCCGGAGGAGGCCGCGCGGGCCCGGTCCGAGGCGCTCAAGGGCAAGGACGAGCACCTGTTCCGGCTGTCCACGAACTACCGCAACTCCGCCGAGGTCTACGCCCTCGCCGCCCGCGTCGCCGACGTGGCCATCCCCGGCGCCGACCTCGCCGAGGCGGTGCGCCGTACCGGCGAGCAGCCCGACCACCGCTGGGTGGCAGCGGCCGATCTGCAGCGGTCCGTCGCCGAGGCGGCGGACGAGCTGCTCGGGCGCGTCGACGGCACGGTCGCCGTCGTGGCGCCGCGTGACGCGCTCGTCGCCACCCGCGAGCACCTCGCGCCGCTCGTGGCAGGCCATCGCGACCGACTGCGCGTGCTCGACGGGCTCGACACGAAGGGTCTGGAGTTCGACGCCGTCGTCGTCGTCGAGCCCGACGCCATCATCGCCGAGTCCGAGGCGGGGTGGCGTACCTTCTACGTCGTGCTCACCCGTGCCACCCAGCTGCTCGTCACCGTCGGGACCAGCGAGACCTGGCTGTCGCGCGTCCGATGAGGAAGACGCTCCTCGGCGGTCTCGCCGCGCTCCTGCTGGGCATCGCGGTGGGCACTCCCGTCGGTATCGCCACGTTCGCCGACAGTCACCGTGAGACGACGATCGGTCCGCACCAGGCCACCGTGCGTCCGACGTCCGACGGGCACGCCACGATCGACTTCGGTCCGCTGCTGCCGCTCGTGCGGCTGCCGGTGGAGGCGCCGGCCGGGATCGGGGTCGACATCCGTCTGGGCGAGGCCGAGGTGGACGACATCGAGGAGCTCGTGGCGCAGGACGCCGTCATCGCGAGCCAGCCGCAGGGCGAGATCGCTGCTGTCGAAGGCGTGGTCAAGGACATGGCGCTCGTGGCCGCCTACCGCGGTGCCGGCGTCGCGGTCATCGTCGCGGTCGCGACGGTCGCGGTCTGGCGAGGGCTCGGACCGATGCGTCGACGTCGCCTCTGGCACGACGCCGTGCACCCGGCGCGGCGTCAGCTGGTGGCCGGTGCCGCGGTCGCCACCTGCGTGGCGGTGGGTGTCGCGCTCATCGTCGTGCCGACGCCGGACAACGAGCCGGCCGACACCCAGTGGCTCGCCGCCCGCGACGTCTTCCCGGAGCTGCCGGGCAACGACGTCCTGGACGCCCTCGAGATCAGTGACGGGTCCGTCACGAGGGGAAGCAAGGCGCTCGTCGAGGGTGCGCTGTACCTGTACGAGGACTCGGTCACCTTCTACGGCGAGCTCGCCGAGACGGCCGAGCAGGCCGAGCTGCGCACTCCTGAGGAGGGCGAGCGGACGGCGCTCGTGGTCACCGACCGGCACGACAACATCGGCATGGACCCCGTCGCCCGGGTCATCGCCGACCGTGCCGAGGCCGAGCTCCTCATCGACCTCGGCGACGACACCTCCCAGGGCGACGGCTGGGAGAAGTTCTCCATCAACTCCCTCGCCGATGAGTTCGACGGCTTCGAGAAGGTCGCCGTCGCCGGCAACCACGACTCCGAGACCACGGTGGAGCAGCTGCAGGAGGCCGGGTTCACGGTGCTCGACGGTGAACCCGTCGAGATCGACGGCATCCGGATCCTCGGGGAGAGCGATCCTCGCGGCACCACCATCGCCGGGTACGACGAGACCGCGGCCGAGCGCGACGACCTCGTCGCCACCCAGGACCGCGCCCTCACCGAGGCGGCCTGTGCCTCGGACGAGTCGGACGAGCGGGTCGGTCTGCTCGCAGTGCACTCGTGGGGCTCGGCCAAGGAGGCGGCGGCATCGGGCTGCGTCGACCTCGTGCTCTCCGGGCACCTGCACTACCAGGTGGGTCCGCGGGCGATCGAGGGCGAGGGGGAGGCGCCCACGACGCGACTCACCCTCGGGTCCACCGGCGGCGCGGTGCTGCCCATCGCGCTCGGCAGCAAGCTGCGGCGCGAGGCGCAGGTCGGGGTCGTGACGTTCGACGACGAGGGCGTCCCGGTCGGACTGCAGGTCGTCTCGTTCGCGCCGTCGGGGGCGGTGGACGTCGACGACTACGTCGAGCTGCCGCTGCCGGCCGACGAGGCGGAGGAGGCCGACGACCCCGACGAGCCGGACAACCCGGAGAACGAGGAGACCACCGGCCCATGACCGCGGACCGGGTGGTCCTGCCGCCGCGCGTGCAGCAGTTCGCCGTCCGTGGGCCCGCGTGGGCCCGGTTCGTGGAGTCGTTGCCGGCCGCGCTCGGCGTCCTGCTCGAGGAGTGGGGCCTCGTGGTCGACGGAGCACTGCTGCACGGTGAGTGCGCCGTCGTCCTGCCGGTCCGCACGTCCGGCGGCGTCGAGGCGGCGCTCAAGGTCGGCTTCGTCGATCCCGAGTCCGAGCACGAGCACCTGACGCTCGACGCCTGGGGCGGGCAGGCGGCCGTCGAGCTGCTGCGTGCCGACCCCCGCCGCGGAGCCCTGCTGATCGAGCGAGCGGGACCGGACCACCTGACCACCCTGCCGGTCCTGCGGGCCTGCGAGGTGGTGGGACAGATGTACGGGCGGCTGCACGTCACCGCACCGCATCGCCTCCCCCTGCTGTCCGGGTTCGTGGCCACGTGGAGCGAGTCCCTCGCGGAACGAGCCGACCGTCTGCCGGTGCCCCGACGTCTCGCCCAGCAGGCCCTCGCGTTGGGGCGATCCTTCGTCGATGACCCCGAGGCCGACGGCATCGCCGTCCACACCGACCTGCACGACGAGAACGTGCTCGCCTCACGCCGGTCCGATGGGCCGACATGGCTCGCGATCGACCCCAAGGGCGTCAGCGGGGACCCGCACTACGAGCCTGCGCCGATGCTGTGGAACCGCTGGGCCGAGGCGGTCGCCACCGGCGACGTGCGCACCGCGGTCCGCCGCCGCTTCCACACCCTGGTGGACGTCGCGGGTCTCGACGAGGACCGGGCACGCGACTGGGTGGTCGTCCGCATGGTGCACAACGCTCTGTGGGCGGTCGAGGACGCCGAGCAGCAACGCCGCCCGCTCGATGCCTCCGACCGGGACTGGATCACGCGGTGCATCAGCATCGCCAAGGCGGTCCAGGACTGAGTACCGACCCTGCCACTAGGATCGTCGACCATGACGGGGGACGCACGCGCCAGGACTCGGTGGTCGCTCGGCGCGGGAATCGTGCTCGTGGTCCTCGTCTCGACGCTGGTGTGGTCCTCCTCCCGTCCGCCGCTGCACGGTGACGTCGCGTGGCGGGCGTCCGCTGAGGAGCTGGGCCTGGATCCCGGGGCACGCCCCAACGTGAGCGAGGTGTCGGGAGACTACGTCGCCCTCGAGGCCGGCGAGACCGCGGCCGTCGTGGACGCCGACGGGCGCCCCGTGCACACCGGGC
Organism: Aeromicrobium sp.; assembly: GCA_052039245.1. Taxonomy (GTDB): domain Bacteria; phylum Actinomycetota; class Actinomycetes; order Propionibacteriales; family Nocardioidaceae; genus Aeromicrobium. The sequence goes on from JBQGDU010000086.1 coordinate 5,003, forward strand.
TACCGGCCAGCGCATGGCAGCTGCGCGACGACGGGTCCGGGTGGGGGTTGCGGTTCGAAGCGGACGCGGACGCCGCCTTCGGCTCCGTCGAGATCGCAGCGTGGGACGCCGACGGCGAGGTGACGGACGTGTTCCGGTCCACCGACGACACCGCCCGCGTCCTGCAAGAGGCCGACGTCGATGTCGTCGGCCGCAGTCCGAGACCCGCGATCATGGCGCACACCGAGGACGTGGTGGTGCTCGGTGAGTGTCACGAGGCGGGGCCCGACGACAGCTACTCCTACGTCATCGGCCTCGACACCCGGGCTGGCGAGGTCGTGTGGTCCGAGCAGGCGTCGGGCCGCTGCTACTCGAACAGCACTTCCCCCTGGGACGCCGGGGTCTTCCTCGCCCCTGCAGCATCCGACGGGCCGTACCGTTACCTGGAGACCGCGTCGGGTCGAGAGGTGTGGCGCGAGCCGGAGGATGCGGAGTCCGTGTCGGTGGCCCCGGGGGCTCAGATCCTCTGGTGGACGGACGGGGTGCTGCACCGACGTGACCCGGAGTCCGGCGGGGTGTCCTGGAGCCGTGAGCTGTGCGACGGCGGTGACCGTGATGTCCTCGCCCCGTCGAACGTCGGCACCGACATGCTCTACGCCCGCTGCGGCGCCCAGCGGTGGGCCATCGAGCCGATGACCGGCGATGCTCGCGAGCTGCCGAGCGAGACGCAGCTGCAGGGCTACACGTCACTGGGCGCGGACGACACGGACGCCATTCCTCCCGCGCTGGGCAGCGTGCTGGCCGAGCTCGACGGCGACGAGGTGCACGTCTCGGACCCGGTCGGTGGTGATCTCCTCTGGACCCACTCCCTGGACGAGCAGGAGGGCACGCCGACGCTGCTCGCCTCCTACACCGGTCCGCATCCCACCGTCACGCTCACCGCGGTGCGGCGCGACGACGGCGACGATCAGCCCGCGACCGAGGACGACGACAAGGTGTCGCGGACGTCGGTCCGAGTCCTCGACGGGCGCACGGGAGTCGAGCTCGCCTGGGCGGACACCGGACCGGACGAGGGCGCCTGGCGCGTCACGGCGTCCGACGACGGCAGCGCACTGGTCAGCCTGAGCGGAGACGACGACAGCACCTACTTCTGGGTGCCCGGACGCGCCTGAGCGGTCCGCCTCAGCCGCAGCGCTCCAGCAGCAGTCGGGCGTAGGTCTCGGCACAGGCCACGACCTCGTCGATCGGGACGTACTCGTCCACCGCGTGGGCCTGCTCGATGTGACCGGGCCCGAACTGCAGAGTCGGGATGCCCTGGACGGCGTACTGGCGCAGGTCCGAGCCGTACGGGGCGCCGACGAACGCCGGACGCTCCAGACCCACCGTCTCTACGGCGTCGGCGACCTGGGTCCCGAAGGAGTGACCCGACGGAAGCGACCCGGCGGCGAACCGCCCACCCGGCCACGTCACGTGCACCGGGTGCTCGCGCAGCCAGGGGTCGTCGATCGTGGCCAGCGCCTGCTCGAAGATCGCCGTGGCCTCACCGAACGACTCCCCGGGCATCACGCCGTAGCGTCCTTCGGCGACGACGAGGTCCGGCACGGTGCTGGCCCAGTCGCCCGCGTGGATGATGCCGATCGAGATGGGCCACGGTCGCTCCCCGAACGGCGGCGGCGGTGAGACGTTGCGACGATCGTCGAGCCTCTTGAGCTCGGCGTGCACCCGCTCGAAGAGATCGAGCGCGCTCAGGCCGTGACCAGCCATCGAGCCGTGGGTGGCGCGGCCGCGGATCTCCAGTCGGAAGGTCAGCGACCCGGCGTTGGCCGAGACGATGCGCCGATCCGTGGGTTCGGCGATGAGGCAGGCCTCTCCCACATGGCCACGGCGCAGCGTCGCGAACGTCCCGATGCCGCCGTCCTCCTCGCCGATGACGGTGTGCACGGCGAACGGACGGGTGAGCTGGTCCCCGACGGCGCGCACCGCCGCGAGGATGGCCACCACACCGCCCTTCATGTCGCACACGCCACGGCCGTACCAGCGGCCGTCCTCCTCGTGCAGGTACCAGGGGTCGTGACCGGTCCACCACTCGGTGTCGCCAGGCGGCACGACGTCGAGATGACCGTTGAGGATGAGGGCCGGGGGAACGTCCTCGGTTCCGTCTGGCCGCCAGGTGCCGACGCAGCCCCACGCCTCCTCCCGCTCGACCTCCTCACCGGGGTACTCCGGGTCGGCGCGCAGGGCGTCGAGGTCGAGCGGCCACAGGTCGACGTCGAGACCCAGCCCCTGCAGTGTCGCGGCGCTCCAGCGCTGCACGCCTGCCTCGGACTGGCTGCCGCCGGTACTGTCGTAGCTCACCAGCTGCGCGAGGTCGCGCCGGAGCAGGTCGACGTCGATGTCGATGGGGGTCTCGTCCACGGGGCAAGTCTGACAGCGGCGGATCGGTCGTCGACGCGACACTCCGTCGCGTCCCGGATCCTCGCGTCGGCTCGACGGCCGAGCCGCGGGCCAGCCCACGTCACCGGGACGCTACGCTGCCTGCGTGACAGTCCGACTCAGCACCTGGTGGCGCCTCCCCTAGAGGAGGACTGTCGACGATCCCACGCCCAGACCCCTCGCCGGTGGTCTGGGCGTTCGTCGTCCGACCCGGCGACGACCCACGAAGGAAGTACCCCATGACCGTCCTGGACGACCTGCTCGCCCAGCCCGCGTTCGCCCTCATCCGCGGTCGCGACGCCGAGACCGTGACCCTGATCGGGGGTCCGCGCGTCGACGTCGAGTCCCTCGCCGACATCCCGCTGTCGTCGGCAGGTGCCACGGGTCGCGCCGAGTGGGACTCGCTCGTGCTCGTCCCTTTCGCCCAGGTGCGCGAGCGGGGCTTCGACGCCCACGACGACGGCACCCCGCTCTCCGTCATCGAGGTGCGGTTCCGTGAGGAGATCGCCCTCGACGACCTGCTGGCGCTGCTGCCCGACGAGCCGATCGAGCTCGCCGACCCCGGAGGCTTCGAGACCTCCGACGACGACTACGCGGCCATGGTGCGCCGGGTGATCGATGAGGAGATCGGCCACGGTGAGGGGGCCAACCTCGTCATCGGCCGCCATCACCGGGCGCGCGTCGCGGACTGGGGACACGCCAAGGCCCTCACCGTCCTGCGGCGACTGCTGGAGCGCGAGCGCGGCGCGTACTGGACCTTCTGCGTCTTCACCGGCGACCGCCACCTCGTGGGCGCGAGCCCCGAGCGACACGTGAGCGTCGAGGCCGGCAACGTCCGGATGAACCCCATCTCGGGCACCTTCCGGCTGCGCGGCCTGGAGACCCAGGCAGACCGGACCCGCGAGCTGCTGCGCTTCCTGTCCGATGAGAAGGAGATCTACGAGCTCTTCATGGTGGTGGACGAGGAGCTCAAGATGATGTGCGACATCTGCCACGAGGGCGGGCTCGTGCTGGGTCCGTACCTCAAGCCGATGAGCCATCTGGTGCACACCGAGTACCTGCTGGCCGGCCGCACCGACCGCGACGTGCGCGGCGTCCTGCGCGACTCGATGTTCGCCGCCACGGTCACCGGCAGCCCCGTGGAGAACGCGTGCCGGCTCATCAAGCGTTACGAGGACCACGGCCGCGGGTACTACGCCTCGGTGGCGGCGCTCCTCGGCCGCGACGCCGACGGTGCGCCGGTGCTGGACGCACCCATCCTCATCCGCACCGCCGACGTCGATCTCGACGGCAACGTCAAGGTGACCGCCGGTGCCACCCTCGTCCGCGACTCCGACCCGGCCTACGAGACGGCGGAGACCTGGGCCAAGGCGTCCGGCATCCTGGCTGCCTTCGGACTCGTCGACGCTGCGCCCACCCCCAGTGAGGGCATCGACGCGT
>JBQGDU010000087.1:0-1564 GCA_052039245.1 Aeromicrobium sp.
TCCGGGTCATCGGCATCGACCGTGTCCCCGAGCGTCTCGCCCGGGTGCAGGCACGGGGTGCCGAGATCGTCGCCCTCGACGAGCCGGACGTCGTGGAGGCGGTCCTCGGACTGACGTCTGGACGCGGTGCCGACGGCGTGATCGACGCAGTGGGCATGGAGGCCCACGGATCCCCGGCCGCCGGCCTGACCCATCGGGCGGCCCAGCACCTCCCGGGTGCCGCGGCACGTGCGGTGATGCGGAACGCGAGCATCGACCGGCTGGCGGCGCTCCAGCTCGCCACCTCCGTGGTGCGCCGCGGCGGGACGGTCTCCATCTCCGGCGTCTACGCCGGCACGATGGACCCGCTCTCCCTGCAGACGCTGTTCGACCGCCAGGTGACGTTGCGCATGGGACAGGCCAACGTCCGCCACTGGGTGGACGACCTGCTCCCCCTCGCTGAGCGTTCCGACGACCCGCTCGGACTGGAGGAGTTCGCGACACATCGGCTCCCGCTCACCGACGCGGCCCACGCCTACGACATCTTCCAGCGCAAGGACGACGGCGCCGTGAAGGTGGTCTTCGACCCCCGCAGCACGGGCTGACCGGACCGCCCGGGGCCGCGACGACGGTCGTTGTCGTGGCCCCGGGTGGTGTTCCCGATCGGCGTGCGGCGCGGCGCGCCGTCAAGCGTCGGTGTCGGGCATCCTGCGTGTCCGTACGAGCGCCTCGGCGACGTCGTAGAGCTTGACGTTCCGGCCCTGCGAGACCCGGCGCAGCAGGGCGAACGCCTGCTGGGCGTCGAGCGCATAGCGCTCCATCAGGATCCCCTCGGCCTGACCGATCAGGGTGCGGCGGGCCATGCCGTGCTTGAGCTGGTCGACCGTGCGCGCCGAGGCGAGAGCCACCGCGGCGTGTGCCGCGAAGAAGGAAGCCTCCTCGATGTCGTCGCTGCTGAAGGCGTCGACCGTCCTGCTGTAGAGGTTGAGCGCACCGACCTCGCGCTCGTGCACGAAGAGCTGCAGCGCGAGCACCGCCCTGACGCCCAGCTCCTGCACCACCGGCTTGGACCACCGCGGCCATCGGTCGTCGTGCTCCAGATCGGGCGCATGGACCCGGCCCTCGAGCCTCAGCGCCTCGACGCAGGGCCCCTCACCGAGCTCGTGCTGGAACCGGTCGGCCGCCTCGACGAACGTATCCGTGGCTCCGAGCGTCTGGATGCTGTTGCCTGCGTCCACGAGCGAGATGCCGGCACCGTCGACCGGACCGAAGTGCTTGACCACCTCCTGCGTGACGACGCCGATGGAGCTCGTCTCGTCCTCGCCGCCGAGGATGTCGCGCGCGAACCTGGCGACGGCTCGCTGCAAGTCGTGTGAGTCAGTCATCGAACCACTCCTCCCGCCGGGAATTATGACTCGCGCGGTGATGGTGGGAGACCGACGACCCCCTGACCCTGCAGTGCGGTGGACTCAACCACCACCACGGCCACGCCACGTCTGCTGGCACCGGCGAGCAGCACCAGGTCCGCCCGGACCGACCCCGCGGCGACGGTTCCGAGGTCGAGGCCCGGGTGGTCGCCGACGTC
>JBQGDU010000088.1:0-3502 GCA_052039245.1 Aeromicrobium sp.
TCCGTCTCCTGGGCCACCTGCGCGGCCACACGCCGCCGCTCGCGCGGGGCCGACGGGGGGGGGGAGTACTGCAGCTGGGTGACGTCGCGCCCGTCGTGGTGGTCACGCACGACTCCCGTGAACACGACGACACCACCGGCGGCCGGGTCCCGCACCGCGTCGTAGACCTCGTCGAGGCTCAGTGGAGAGGACCGGACGTCCGTGAGTCGCACCGCCGTCATGGCCTCAGCCTACGGCCGACCCCGCCAAGGGCGTGGCTCCCCGTTCCACGCGGCGTCCGGACGACCCCGCAAGCCGGCTGGTGGCGTCAGCCCCCAAGCACGCCCCCACGCACTTCGCTGGGCTCCGTGCAGGTGGGGGCACCTCCCGCTTGCGGGGCGGTGCCCTCATTCCTTGTCAGACGGGCGCGGATGCCGCTCGGCCCGCTCGCGTGAATGAAGAGCCAGGCCCTGGCACCGGTCGGTAGTGTGGACGCATGCCTGACGAGCGCACCCCGGACGATCCCGACCCCCGCGAGAACCCGTTCGCGGGCACTCCCATGGAGCAGCTCTTCGGCGCCATGGGTGGTGCTGGGGGACAGACGCCCGACCTCAGCGCCCTCTTCGGTCAGATGCAGCGCCTGTTCAGCGGCGCACAGGACGGCTCGGTCAACTTCGACGTCGTCAAGGAGACCGCGCGCCACGCCCTCGTCGCCCGCGGTGACGACCCAGCGCCGCACACGGCGCACCGGGGCGCCGTCTCCGACGCGGTCCAGCTCGCCGAGTCCTGGCTCGACCGGGCCACCGACATCCCCGCAGGAGCAGTGACCGCGGCCGCGTGGAGTCGAGCGGAGTGGATCGAGGCCACGGCCGACACCTGGCGCCGACTCGTCGAGCCGATCGCCGACTCCGTCGTCGCCGCCATGGGAGAGGCCGTGCCCGAGGAGGCCAAGGCGATGGCCGGCCCCCTGATCGGCATGCTCAACCAGGCCGGCAGTGCGATGTTCGCTCAGCAGGTCGGCCAGGCCCTGGCCGAGCTCTCCACCGAGGTCGTCTCCTCCACCGACGTGGGTATCCCCCTCACCGAGCAGCGGGTCGCCGCGCTGCTGCCCACCAACGTCGCTGCGTTCGGCGAAGGACTCGAGCACTCCGCCGCGGACGTCACGTTGTACGTCGCGCTGCGCGAGTGCGCCCACCACCGCCTCTTCTCCCATGCCGGCTGGCTGCGCTCGGCTCTGATCAGCAGCATCGAGGAGTTCGGCCGGGGCACCCGCATCGACATGTCGGCCATCGAGTCCCAGCTGCGCGATCTCGACCCCAGCCGCCCCGACCAGATCGCCGAGGCCATGCAGGGCGGACTCTTCGAGCCGGAGCGCACCCCCGAGCAGCAGCACGCACTGGATCGGCTCGAGACGTTGCTGGCCTTCATCGAGGGCTGGGTCGACGACGTCGTCGCGCAGGCCACCCGCGAGACGATGCCGGCTGCGGGCGCCCTCGCCGAGGCGGTGCGCCGTCGCCGGGCCACGGGTGGCCCGGCGGAGCAGACCTTCGCCTCGCTCGTCGGTCTGGAACTGCGTCCACGACGTCTGCGCGATGCCGCCACTCTCTGGGCCGCTCTGCGCGACCGCAAGGGAGTCGAGGCTCGTGACGCGGTCTGGACCCACCCGGACCTCATGCCCACCCAGGCCGACCTGGACGATCCGCTGGGGTTCTCCAGCGACGACCGTCCCACGGACGGGACGGACTTCGACGCCGCGCTGGACGAGCTGCTGAGCGAGGGTCGTACCTCCGCGGACACCGACGACTCCGACGACACGTCGTCCGACGGCCCGGATCGTCCCGACTCCGACGACCGCTGACCGTCCCGCCGAGATGAGCCTGCACGCCGACGCCGGTCGGGTGCTCGCGGCCTGGTCCGCCCCCGACCCCGGCCAAGAGGAGCTGCGTCGGCGGTACGTGCGGCACCTGGAGTCCCATCCCGACGCGATGTGGCGCAGCTGCCACCCCGACCATCTCACCAGCAGCGCGCTCGTCGTGGATCCGGCCGGCCGCGTGCTCCTGGTCCGGCACCGCAAGGTCGGTCTGTGGCTGCAGACCGGTGGACACTGCGAACCGACCGACGCCACCCTCGCCGACGCCGCGCTGCGCGAGGCCACCGAGGAGTCCGGCATCGTCGGTCTGCGGATCGATCCCGAGCCGCTCCGGTTGTCGCACCACCCCGTGCGCTGCGGCCCCCTGAACCCGGCTCACCACCTCGATGTGCAGTACCTCGTCGTCGCGCCGGCCGGGAGCGAGCCGACCCGCGGTGACGGCGAGGACCCCGTGGCGTGGTTCCCGGCGGGGCGGCTGCCCGAGCCGACGGACGACGAGGTCCGAGCTCTGGTCAGGAGCGCCAGCTCACGCCGAGGAGGAATCCCTCGGCCTTGAGGTGGTGCGGGTAGCGCTCCACGAGGGCCCGGAACCGGGGGCCGTGGTCGGACTCGATGAGATGGGCGAGCTCGTGCACCAGCACGGCGTCGACGACCCACTCGGGCATGCCCGCGAGTCGGTCGGAGAGGCGGATGGTGCGGTCCTCGATCGTGCAGGAGCCCCAGCGCTTGCTCTGGTTGGAGACCCAGCGGACCGACGTGGGGACGGCGCGCCCGTCGAGGTACTCCTCGGACAGCCACCGGGCGCGCGCCTGCAGCCCTTCGTCCGTGGGTCGGCGTCGCTGCTCTCGTGCGTCGAGCCGGGCGATGAGGGACTCGACGTGCCGACGCTCCTCCGCCGTGGAGAGGTGAGCGGGCATCAGGATGATCGTGCGGCCGTTCTCCCGTCGCGCGGTGATGTTGCGCTTGCGCCGCGTGCTGCGTCGGATCTCGACCTCCATGAGTTCAACCTAGACCCACGACCCGACATCGCCCCTCACCTACGACCGAGCGACGCTGTGTCCACACCCTCGACCGTCTCCTCGCCGGTGTCAGCGCAGGTCAGCGACGGCTGCCGCGTTCGCGAGACGAGGTGCGTGCCGACTCGTCCACCGGGCGTCCACACCACTCGTCGGCGATTCACACACGTTGTCCCCACAGTTGTCCACAGCCGTGGACAACGTCGTCCGCTCTCGTGTTGACGCCGCGTTCGCGCCTCCCCTAGCGTGACGGGCCGGGCTCCCGGCCGCGGTCCGCAGGGGAAGGCAGACCCGGCCGGGAGCCCTCCCCGTGCGCCGTCTTCTGCACTGCCACCCCCACCCCCTACGGTGGTGGTGGGGGTCACACAGCGAGGAGAGCGACCATGGCCGAGACCTGGAGCGGCGAGTTCTACTGCGTCAAGTGTAGGGACAAGCACGAGGCCACCGGTGAGGTGAGCGTCAGCGAGAAGGGGACGCGGATGGCCAAGGGCACCTGCCCGACCTGCGGCACGAGACTGAATCGCATCCTCGGCCGCGCCTGAGCATTCCTCGGCCACGCCCTCCTGTGGAGGACGACTCGCACCGGACGGACCGGCGCAGCACGATGCCACCATGTCCGTCCGCCCACGGCGGTGGT
>JBQGDU010000089.1:0-1501 GCA_052039245.1 Aeromicrobium sp.
CCGTTGATCGCCGCGAGCTCGACGAGCGCGCCCCCGTCGACGACCTCGACTCCGTCGAGCTCCTCGGCCATCCGGCGCGCCGACGCCGCGTCGAGGGCGAGGCCGGCTCGACCACCGGCCTCGAGAACGGCGAACTCCCGCCCTCCGACCCGCCACGCACGTCGGCCACGGCCCTCCGCGACGTCCACCTGCTCAGCAGCCTGCTGGGAGAGGGCGGCCTTGCGCAGCTGTGCGGCCGTGGTCACGAGGTTCCCCCGGGGAACACACAGAACTCGTTGCCCTCGGGGTCGGCCATGATCGTCCACCCGATCTCGTCGTCCGGCTCGCGCAGGACCGTGGCGCCCACGGCGACCAGGTCCGCCACGTCGGCACCGGGCTCGAGCGTCACGTCCCAGTGGACCCGGTTCTTGACCGTCTTCGGCTCGGGCACGTCGGCGAAGGCGAATCCTGTGAACGGGACGCCCGGAACGTCCTCGAGGGAGGCGTAGACGCCGCCTGGCTCCGGCGCGTCGACGAGCCGGCCACCCCAGACCTGCTGCCACCACTCGGCGACCATCCGCTGGTCGGCGCAGTCGACGCCCACGCCGTACAACCGGTAGTCGGGCACCTCCTCGCACTCGAAGACACAGAGCTCGTCGCCCTCCGGACCGGCCATGACGGTCCAGGAGAACTCGCCGGGGGCGCTGAGCCGGGTCGCACCCGCGACCTCGGCCGAGGCGGCGTGCACGTCGAGGTGCACCCGGTTCTTCACCGTCTTCGGCTCCGGGACCACGCACGGCCAGACGAGGTGCCGTGGCGAGGGACCCTCCAGGTGGAACTCACCGGGGTCGTCCTCGTCGGGCACGACGTCGAGCCCGAGGGTCGGGCCCCAGAAGTCGAGACCGGTCTGCAGGTCGTTGACGTCGATGCAGAGATCCTTGTAGGAGACGAGCGGCATGCCCCCACGCTATGGCACCTGAGCGACGACGTGAGATATGCCTCACGCTCTCGATGGTGCTCTCGGCGGCCCGAGACGGTTTGATGGGCCAGATCAACCGTCGTCGATCCAGGAAGACCATGGCACGCATCGTTCGTCGCACCTTCGTGGCCGCCCCCTCTCCCCTCGTGTGGGAGCTCGCGCAGGACTTCGCCCAGTGGCACCCGCGCCTCAACATCTACTCCGGTGGTCCCGAGTCGTCCCCCGAGCTGGTCGTCACCGTCCTCGAGCAGGACGACGACGCCCAGCAGCTCTCCTACTCCATGCCCGAGCCGCCCTTCCCGATCACCGACCACCGGGCCACCATCACGGTGGTGGGCGACACCGAGACGACGTGCTACGCCGAGTGGTCGGCGGAGTTCGAGACCGACCCGGGCATCATGCAGCTGCTCGAGGACCAGCTGGGGGACGACATCTTCAAGCTCGCCCTCGATCGCCTCGCCTCCGCGGCGCAGGACGAGCACGCCGGGCGCGTCCTCAGCAGCTGAGGACGCCGCGGCGCCGCGGGACCGCGGCGCTGAGCGA
>JBQGDU010000090.1:0-4410 GCA_052039245.1 Aeromicrobium sp.
CGGTGCGCGAGGGCGTGGCGATCGCGGCCGAGGCAGGCATCGGAGCCGTCCGCGCCAAGTCCGAGCAGCTCATGGCCTTCGCCGTCGACATCCTCGATCAGGCCCGAGCGGACGGGGCCGTGCTCGATGTCGTCACGCCGCGCGACCCGGCCAGACGCGGCAGCCACGTCACGGTGCACACGCCCGGTGCCCGCGCCGTCAGTGCGGCGATGACCGAGCGAGGCGTGATCCCCGACTTCCGCGAGCCCGATCTCGTCCGACTCGGCCTCGCGCCGCTCACGACAAGCTTCGAGGAGGTCCGCCTCGGGCTCGACGTCATGCTCGACGTCCTGTCCTCCTAGGCTGACCCCATGACACGAGTCGCAGTGCTGGGCGCCAAGGGGCGCATGGGGTCCACGTCGGTGCGAGCAGTCCAGGAGGCCGACGACCTGGACGTCGTCGCCGAGGTCGACGTCGACGATCGCCTGGAGGCGGTCACCGACGCCGATGCTGACGTTGCGCTCGTCTTCACGACTCCCGACGTCGCCCCGGACCAGGTCGACTGGCTCGTGGCGCACGGGGTCCACGTCGTCATCGGCACCTCCGGGTTCGGGGAGGAGTCCGTGGAGCGCATCCGTGCGACGCTCGCAGACCATCCCGATGTCGGGGTGCTCGTGGTCCCGAACTTCTCCATCGGTGCCGTCCTGATGATGCGGTTCGCCGCCACCGCCGCACCGTTCTTCGAGTCCGTGGAGGTCATCGAGATGCACCATCCGGACAAGGTGGACGCACCGTCCGGCACCGCCGTGCGCACCGCGGAGGTCATCGCCCGCGCCCGGGCCGAGGCCGGCGCCGGCCCCCTGCCCGATGCCACCACCCAGGACCCCGACGGTGCCCGCGGGGCGACGGTCGACGGCATCCCCGTGCACGCCGTGCGTGCCCGTGGATTCGTCGCCTCACAGGAGGTCGTCCTCGGCGACGAAGGCGAGATCTTCAGCATCCGGCACGACTCGTCCACCCGCGAGTCCTTCATGCCCGGCGTGCTCACTGCGCTGCGCGGCGTCGCCTCCCGACCCGGCGTCACGGTGGGCCTCGACGCCGTGCTCGGGCTCGACTCCGAGAAGTAGTCCGGGGGTCTGGACCACCGAGCCTCGCCTACTCCGCGACGATGGCGACGGATTGCCCTTCCGCGGGCGCCGATGCCCTGGTGTGTCGCCGGGCCACGCGCTGGCCTTGATAGGCTCACCGCATGAACGCATCGATGAGGTTGCGCGGCGCCTGACGGCCGCGTTCTTGCTCTCACCTTCTCTCGCGCAGGAGCGCGTCCGTCTGCAGGTCCTCGATCACCTGCCGGACGCAGCGCCCACGATTCCTCCGCCGTCGCGGTTCGCGCTGTCATCAATGCGTCCGGCTCCTTCCACGGAGCCCTCATGCACCATCTCCCAGGCCGACACGAGCTCGGCCAGAACTTCCTCGTCGACCCCACGGTGGTCGACACCATCATCTCTGTCGTGGCCGCCTGGCCCGACGACCGTCCACTGCTGGAGCTCGGCCCCGGGGACGGCGCTCTCACGGCACCGCTGGCCGCACTCGGACGGCCACTCACTGCGGTCGAGCTCGACGCCCACCGTGCCCAGGCGCTCGGTCGACGGCTCGCCGGCCGGGCCGACGTCGTCCACGCGGACCTGTTGCGCCACGATCTCGGTACCGGGGCCGACATCGTCTCCAACGTGCCGTACCACCTCACGACGCCGTTGCTGCGCCGCCTCCTGCGGGCTCCTGCCTGGCAGCACGCGATCCTCCTGCTGCAGTGGGAGGTGGCCCGCAAGCGCGCCGGCATCGGCGGGACGACGCTCATGACGGCGCAGTGGTGGCCGTGGTTCACCTTCGGTCTCGTGGGCCGCGTGCCTGCCCGTGCGTTCCGACCGGTTCCCTCCGTGGACGGAGGCATGCTCGAGATCCGGCGTCGCGAGGTGCCGCTGGTCGCCGATCGGGAGGCCTACCAGGAGCTGGTGGGCGACGTGTTCTCCGGTCGCGGCAGGGGAGTGATCGACGTCGTCCGCCGACGCTTCGGCGCGTCGGTCGCCGATCGTTGGTCCGCGCGGCACGGCGTGACGCGGCGCGACCTCCCGCGTGACCTGGACGCAGCCCAGTGGGCGGGGCTGCACGCCCTCCTCTGACGTCTCGGCGTCAGAGGCGAAGCACCGCGGCGGTGGCGGCCGACACCAGCACCATGGGCAGGAACGGCACCCGGAGCCACAGCAGGACCGCGGCCACCGCCAATGCTGCGAGACGGGCGTCGAGGACGAGCTCGCGCTCGCCGCCGAGCACCTGCACGGCGATGAGTGCGCCGAGGAGTCCGGCGGGGATCAGGTCGGTGGCCCGGCGCGTCAGTGGATGGTCGAGGACGCGTTCGGGCACGGACAGACCCGCGAGCTTGAAGGCGTAGCAACCGGCCGCGGTCAGCAGCACGCCCACCCACACGGCACTCATGTGCTGCTCCTGCGTGGTGCGAGCAGACCGATCAGCACCGCGACGGCACCACCGACGATGATCGGCACGCCCGCGGGGGACAACGGCACCAGCCCGGTGGCCACCGCCGCCCCGAGCAAGGCCACGCCCCGCCCGGACCAGGTGGTCAGTCGCGGCCACAGCAGGCCCAGGAAGGCGGCGCCGACGGCGGCGTCGAGTCCGTACGTGCGGGGGTCGCCGATCGCCGTGCCGGCCAGTGCGCCGAGCAGCGTCGTCAGGTTCCACAACAGGAAGATGCTCACGCCGGTCCACCAGAAGCCGAGCCGGCCGAGACGGTGCTCGGGCTGCGCCACCGCCATGGCGGTGGACTCGTCGATCACCAGGTGTGCCCCCAGCAGGCGTCGTCCGCCACGCAGGCGCAGCATCGCTGCGAGGCTCACCCCGTAGAAGAGGTTCCGCGAGCCGAGCAGCACCGACGTGAGAGCACCGGTCACCGGCGCACCACCCGACGCGATCACCCCGACGAACGCGAACTGCGACGCCCCCGTGAACGCGAGCAACGAGAGGGCACAGGTCTGGGCGACGTCCAGCCCCGACGCAGTGCCGAGCGCCCCGAAGGAGATCCCGTAGGCGCCGGTGGCGACGCCCACCCCGAGCGAATCGGCGACGACCTTGCGCCGGGCCGGGTCGGGGGTGCTCATCCCTCGACGAGAGCGGTGTGCAGGCGCACCTGCCGCACCGTCCGGCCGGACTCGTCCTCGAGCTCGCGGTGGGCCCCGTCGGCGGCCCACCCGGTGCCGGTGACGAAGCCTCGGAGGGCGTCGTCGGTGCTGGCGAGCCACCAGACGGCGCGGACGAAGGAGTCGGCCCGCAGGGTGTCCATCGCCGCCTGCACCAGACGTGACCCGTGGCCCGCGCCGCGGTGGTCCGGGTCGACCACGAGCTCTCCGACCTCGCCGTCGGCGACCTGGTCGGCGTCGGGGTCGAAGCACGGGTGCACGACGCAGAAGCCACGGACGGTGGCTCGCTCGAGCGCCACGAGGACCCGCATGCGGGCGTCCCTCGGCGCGACCACGGAGGCTCGCCAGCGCTCGGCGACGCTCTCGACGTCGAGGGAGTCGAGCGCGTCGCCGAGCACGTCGGCGTACTCGCGCTGCCACGTGCGCAGCTGCACCTCGGCGATCGCCCGGGCGTCGTCCGGCCAGGCCAGCCGGACGCTCACGTCGGCGTTCACCGGCCGGGCCGTTCCAGGACGACGCTTCCGCCGGCCTCGGCGACGGTCTCGGCCAGACGCATCGCGGCCAGCGCCGGATGGTCCTGCAGGACTCCGGCCACGTTGGTCAGGTTGCGGATGGCAGCACTCTGACCCCGGGCCTTCTCCAGCTCGGCCTGGGCCCGGTGGCGCGCCACCACGAGCGACTCGGCGGCCCGGCGTACCTCCACGGGGAGGACCGCGTCGCTCAGGCGGTGCTCGACGACCTCGACGCCGATGGCCGCAGCCGTCGAGACGACCTCGTCGGGGACGGGACGAGCGGTGAGGGCCTGTGTCAGCTCCTCGACGCTGAGCGTGCCGACGACGTCCCGCACCGAGAGACGCACCGCGTCGTGCAAGACCCCCTCCGGGTCCAGAGTGCCCTCGACCCAGAGCAGCGGATCGACGATGCGCCACCGCACGAGAGCGGCGGCCTTGACCCGGATGCCGTCGGCGGTCGAGACCTCCTGCAGGGCGACCCCGAGGTGTCGCAGGCGCACGTCGACGGACTCGAGCCGGTGGCCGAGCCCCCACAGGCGGTGGCGACCGGGCTCGAGGACGCCCTGCACCACACCGTGACGGTGGTGGACGATGCGTTCGTGGGCCTGGACGGTGACCATGGGCGGGCCTTCGGGTCGGATGTGGATCGGGTCGGGCGCGGACCGGCCCGGGCGGCGAGCGGGGGACCCGAAGTCCCGCAGGGCTCG
>JBQGDU010000091.1:0-3534 GCA_052039245.1 Aeromicrobium sp.
CTGATGTTGACCCGGTCCAGACCTGCGTCCGCGAGAGCACGGGCGGTGTGCTTCAGCCCCAGGCCGTTGGAGGTGATGGCGGTGCGAGGGGACCCGGGCAGGGCCTTGGTGGCCGCCACGATCCCGGCGAGTCCGCGGCGCAGCAACGGCTCGCCGCCGGTGAACCGGACGTCGCGGACTCCGAGCAACCGGACGCCCACGTCGAGCAGTCGAACCAGCTCCTCGTCGCTGAGGACCTCCTCCGTGGGCATCCAGTCCAGGCCCTCCGCGGGCATGCAGTACTGACACCGCAAGTTGCAGCGGTCGGTCAGTGAGACGCGCAGGTCCGTGGCGACACGACCGTGGGAGTCAGCGAGCTGCATGCCCTCAGCCTACGGCCGGGACACCACCCCTGCCGCATCGCGGCTTGTCCCGGAGAACTAGGTTCGGGCCGTGTACGGCTTCCTCCTGACGCGACGCTGGTTGGGCTTCGCCCTGTTCGTCGTGGTGCTCGCGGCGATCTGCGTCCGTGCCGGGATGTGGCAGATGGACAAGCACGATGCGCGCAAGGTCGAGAACGCCGTGGCGCGCGAGAACCTGGTGGCCGAGCCCCGTCCGCTGGACGAGGTCGTGCCACCGGGCTCCCAGGTCTCCGACCAGGACGAGTGGACCACCGTGAGGGTCACCGGCACCTACGACCGCGAGCACGAGCTGACAGTGAAGTTCAGCACCCGCGACGGCGCCCCGGGAGTCGACGTGGTGACCCCGTTGCTCCTCGACGACGGCAGCACGGTGCTGATCGACCGCGGCTGGATGCAGACGCTCAACAACAACGAGCGTCCCACCGACGTCCAGGCGCCACCGGAGGGGACCGTCGAGGTCGTCGGGTGGGTCCGGCCCGACAACGGCGCCAAGGACGAGGCGGTGACCCCGGTCGACGGTCAGGTGCGGGCGATCAGCAGCACCGCGGTGGCCGAGACCCTCGGGCTCGACCTGCGGCACGGGTACGTCGACCTGCAGGAGCAGACCGGCGGGACCGGCGACCTCCGCCTCGAACCCGTGCCCGACCTGGGCCAGGGACCGCACTTCTTCTACGCGTTCCAGTGGTGGTTCTTCGGGCTGCTGGCCGTGGTCGGGTACTTCTGGTTCGCCTGGTCGGAGGCACGGGATCGTCGTGCGGCGGACGCACCCGTCCGGTCGTAGGCTCGACCTCCATGTGCGGAGTCGTCGCGATCCATGCCCCTTCCGAGACAGCGCAGCCTGAACCCGCCGAGGGGGTGGCTGCGCTCGGCGAGCGGATGCTGGGACGCATCAGACACCGTGGACCCGACGGGTCCGGTTCCCGCCAGGTCGGGTCGACGTGGCTCGGACACGTCCGGTTGGCCATCGTCGACCTCGACGAGGGTGCCCAGCCGCTCGGCCCGGTCGAGGGGCACTGGGCCGTCGTCAACGGCGAGATCTACAACCACCGCGAGCTGCGCCGGGCCACCGGTCCGCACCTGCGCACGGAGTCCGACAGCGAGGCCGCCCTCGACGCGGCCGTGCGCGGTGACCTGCAGGCTCTTGCCGACCTCCGTGGCATGTACGCGTTCGTCGTCGCGCACGAAGACGGCGGTGTGGTCGCGGTGCGCGACCCGCTGGGCGTCAAGCCTCTGTACTGGGCACACGCGGGCGACGCCGTCCTCTTCGCCTCCGAGCTCGTCGCCTTCGACCCGGAAGTCCGGCCCGTGGTCGAGGAGTTCCCTCCCGGTCACCGGTGGACTCCCGGCGAGGGTCTGGTGAGGTTCCGTGAGCTGCACGTCGGCGGGACGGACGTCCGCAGCCGCGACGAGGCGCGGGAGGCCGTGCGGGAGACGCTCGTGACGGCGGTGCGCCGGCGGATGATGGCCGACGTCCCCGTCGGGGTGTTCCTCTCCGGCGGGCTGGACTCGAGCCTGGTGGCGGCGGTAATGGCGTCCTTCGCCGACGATGTGCCGGGCCCGGTGCACTCCTTCGCGGCAGGCACCGCAGGCAGCTCGGACCTCGTCGCTGCCCGCCGAGTGGCCGAGCACCTCGGGCTGGAGCACCACGAGCGCGTCTACGACGCCGACGAGGTGCTCGCGGTGCTGCCGTCCGTCGTGGCCTCGATCGAGTCGTACGAGCCGTCTCTCGTGCGCAGCGCCGTGCCGAACTTCCTGCTCGCCGAGACGACGGCACCAGTGGTCAAGGTGGTGCTCACGGGTGAGGGGGCCGACGAGCTGTTCGCCGGCTACGCCCACTACCGGGACATCGACG
The DNA here is from genome assembly GCA_052039245.1 of Aeromicrobium sp. Classification (GTDB taxonomy): domain Bacteria; phylum Actinomycetota; class Actinomycetes; order Propionibacteriales; family Nocardioidaceae; genus Aeromicrobium. Next base: position 2,254 of record JBQGDU010000091.1, read on the forward strand.
ACGCCGATCTGCACCACGAGCTGCTGCGAGGCATCTCGGGGCTGCACCACCTCAACCTGCAGCGCTGCGATCGGGTCACGATGGCACACGGCCTGGAGGCCCGGGTGCCCTTCCTCGACCGCGACCTCGTCGATCTCGCGGGCAGGATCCCGATCGAGTGGCGACTGCCCGGAGAGCTCGGGCAGGAGAAGGCCCTGCTGCGCGAGGCCTTCGAGGGCTGGCTCCCCCACGACCTGCTCTGGCGTCCCAAGGAGCAGTTCGGGGACGGGAGCGGCACCGCGGACGTGATGACCGAGCACGCCGCGCGGCTGGTGCCGGAGGCGTCGTGGGCGGACTCGCGCGTCGCAGGACTCCCGGCACCGCGCAGCCGAGAAGAGCTCGCGTACCAGCGGATGTTCGCCCGCCACCTCGGTGGCATCGACGCAGGCGTGCTCGGCAGGTTCGCGACGGCGTGAGCGAGATCGACGTCGGGGCGTTGCTCGAGGCGATCGCCCAGAGGGACGGTGATCTGAGCGCCTTCGTGCACGTGGACGAGGCCGGCGCCCGGAGCGCCGCGCACGACGTCGCGGACGGACCCTTGGGCGGGCTGGCGGTCGCCGTGAAGGACAACATCGCGGTCCGCGGGGCACCGTGGGCATGCGGCTCGGCCTCGCGCAAGGACCGCGGGTCCGCTGCCCATGACGCCGAGGCCGTGCGGCGGATCCGTGCGGCGGGCGGCATCGTCGTGGGGACGACGAACCTCGACGAGTTCGCCATGGGCGCCTCGACGGAGAGCTCGGCCTTCGGGCCGACGCGCAACCCCTGGGACACCAGCCGCACCGCAGGTGGGTCGAGCGGGGGCGCAGGGGCCGCGGTCGCCGCGTACGGCGTCCTGGGAGTCGGGACGGACACCGGCGGGTCGATCCGCGAGCCCGCGGCCTTCTGCGGCGTGGTGGGCGCCGTCCCCTCGCCCGGGACGGTGCCGAGCGACGGAGTCGTCGACTTCGCGCCGTCGCTGGACCGGGTGGGACCACTCGGCCCGGACGTGCTCTCCACCGCCGTGCTGCACGACGTCCTCGCGGGGACGAACAGCCACACGACCGCGGCACATGCCGGTGCGGCGACGACCTCCCTCGCCGGCTGGCGCCTCGGACGCGTGGTCCCCATGGGCGGCGGTCGCAACGATCCCGGGGTGCTCCTGCGGTTCGAGGAGGCCGTGGAGACGCTCCGGCTGCTCGGTGCGCACGTGGTCGACGTCGACGTGCCGCGGTTCGGCGACCTGCTCGACACCTACCTCGCGAT
>JBQGDU010000092.1:0-3846 GCA_052039245.1 Aeromicrobium sp.
CGGGGGCCGGGGCTCACAGAACTTGGGGGTCGGCTCAGCTCACTCCGACGATCGGCAGGCGCAGCGCGGCCGGGGCGTCGTCGGGCACGACCGGGTTCTTCGGGGCCACCGGGTCGAGCCGTCGATAGGTCTCGCCGGTCGCGGGGCGCACGTCGGTCTCGCCCTTGTTGGGCCAGTACGACATCGCCCGCTCCGCCTGCGCCGTGATGGTCAGCGAGGGGTTCACCCCGAGGTTGGCGCTGATCGCCGACCCGTCGACGACGTGCAGGCCCTCGTGGCCGTGCAGCCGGTGGAACGGGTCGATGACCCCGGTCTCGGCCGACTCGCCGATGCACGCGCCGCCCATGAAGTGCGCGGTGAGCGGCACGTTGAACGGCTCCCCGATCGTGCCGCCGGCCGTGCCGCCCATGTGGTCGGCCATGTGCTGCACGGCCCGGTGGCCGGGTTCGATGAAGGCCGGGTTCGGCGCACCGTGCCCCTGCTTCGAGGTGAGCCGGCGACCGAACAACCCCTTCTTGGTGTACGTCGTGATGGAGTTGTCGTGGGTCTGCATGACGAGGGCGATGACGGTCCGCTCGGACCAGTGACGCAGGTCGTACAGCGTGAACAGATTGCGCTTCTGGCTCCACATCTCCTTCAGCCAGGTCCGCCACCGCGCTCCCGGCAGGCTGCCGTCGGTGAGGACGGTCTGCATCAGCGACATCGCGTTGGACCCCTTGCCGTAGCGCACGGGCTCCACGTGAGTGTACTCATCAGGATGGAAGGACGACGTGATGGCGACGCCCTCGGTGTAGTCGACGTCGCGCTCGTCGGCGATGGCACCGAGCAGGGCCTCGGAGTTGGTCCGGGTCAGCAGGCCGAGCCGGTCCGAGACGCCCGGCAGCGCGCCGGAGTCCTTCATCCGGTGCAACAGCTTCTGCGTGCCCATCGTGCTGGCCGCGAAGACCACCTGCTCAGCCGTCATGACCCGACGCTTGCGGAACCGCTTGTTCGTCCGCCGCACCTCGACCTCGTAGCCACCGCCCGGCAGGGGACGGACGGCCGTGGCAGTCGTCAGCGGGTGCACCGTGGCGCCGTGCTTCTCGGCGAGGTAGAGGTAGTTCTTGACGAGCGTGTTCTTGGCGTTGTGCCGACACCCGGTCATGCACTCGCCGCAGTGCGTGCAGGCGTTGCGCGACGGCCCCTCGCCCCCGAAGTAGGGGTCGCCCATGTCCGCACCGGGCTCGCCGAACAGGACTCCCACCGGCGTGTGGTGGAAGGTGCCCTCGACACCCATGTCCGCGGCGGTCTTGCGCAGCACGCGGTCAGCCGGCGTCTCGATCGGGTAGGTCGCGACGCCCAGCATCCGCTTGGCCTGGTCGTAGTACGGCGCCAGCTCGGCCTTCCAGTCCGTGATGTGGCCCCACGAAGCGTCCTTGTAGAACGGGTCCAGCGGCTCGTAGAGGGTGTTGGCGTAGACCAGGGACCCGCCGCCGACCCCCGCGCCGGAGAGGATCAGGACGTCCTTCAGCTTGTCGATGCGCTGGATGCCGTAGCAGCCGAGCTGCGGCAGCCACAGGAACTTGCGCAACCGCCAGGACGTCGTGGCGAAGTCCTCGTCGCGGTACCGCTTGCCGGCCTCCAGGACGGCGACGTCGTAACCCTTCTCGACGAGCCGCAGTGCGGAGACGCTGCCCCCGAACCCGGACCCGATGACGATGACGTCGTGGTCGAATGCAGTCATGGTCGCGCTCCTCAGGCTCGCGGTGTCCGACGGAGGGCCTTCAGACCGAGCGTCATGACCTTGGCGTAGGTCTCGGAGCCGACGAACGCGGGTCCGGCCATCGGAATGGCGCGCTGGACCGCGACCGACTGCGGCTCGGTGTATCGCAGGATGCCCTCGACACCCTGGCGGCGGCCGATGCCGGAGCTGCGCATGCCCCCCATGGGGGCGTCGATGCTGCCGAACGTGGCCGCGAAACCCTCGTTGATGTTGACCGTGCCGGCCTTGATGCGCGGCGCGATGGCGCGCGCCTCACGCACCGGCCCGAAGATCGAGGCGTTGAGGCCGTACTCGCCGGCGTTGGCGAGTGCGACGGCCTCGTCGAGCGTCTCGTACCGGTACAGCGAGACCAGCGGACCGAAGGTCTCCTCGGCGAAGCACTCCGCGGCCTCCGTGACGCCCTCCAGGACGGTGGGCTCGAAGAAGAACGGCCCGAGGTCGGGACGCGGGCGCCCGCCAGTGAGCACCGTGGCACCGTTGGCCACGGCGTCCGCCACGTGCTTGGTGACCGTCTCGACCTGCGACTGGGAGATGAGCGAGCCCATGTCGGTGTCCCAGTCGAGTGAGGCGCCGAGGCTCATGGCCTGGACCCGACGCACGAACGCGTCGCGGAAGGCGTCGTACTGCGAGGCGTGCACGTACAGTCGTTCGACGGAGACGCACAGCTGTCCGGCCGAGGAGAAGCAGGCCGTGACCGCGCCGGCGGCGGAGCGCTCGACGTCGGCACCGGGCAGGACGATCATCGGGTTCTTGCCGCCGAGCTCCAGCGAACAGCTGACGAGCCGGTCGGCGGCCTGCTTGGCGACGCCGGTGCCGGTGGCCGTCGACCCGGTGAAGCACACGTAGTCCGCGCGGTCGATGATCGCACCACCCACGACGGAGCCGGGTCCGCTGACGATCTGCCAGACGTCGGCAGGGACACCTGCACGACGCAGGAGCTCCACCCCGGCCAGGGCGATGAGCGGGCTCTGACTGTCCGGCTTGTGCACCACGGCGTTGCCGGCGGCGATGGCGGGCAGCCCGTCGGACAGGGCCATCGTCAAGGGGTAGTTCCAGGGGCTGATCACTCCGACGACCCCCTTCGGCACCTGGTTGACGTGCACGCTCGTGAGACCGGGCAGCGCTCCGTTGCGACGGCTCGGCCTCAGCTGGGTGCGCAGCCGGCGAGCGTAGAAGCGGGCGGTGAGTGCGAGGTGGGCCACCTCGTCGAACGCGTGGGCACGGGACTTGCCGGACTCGATCTGGATGAGGTCGAGCAGCTCGTCGGTGTTCTCCAGCACGAGGTCGTGCAGCCGCAGCAGGGCGGCCGAGCGCGACGCCAGTGGGGTGCGGGCCCAGCGTTCCTGAGCGAGGCGGGCGGTGTCGAACGCCGCCTCCACGTCGTCGATGCTGGACAGCGGCACCTGCGCGACGTCCTCACCCGTGAGCGGGGAGGTGGTCGTTCGGATCTCACCGGTGGTGCTGCGGACCAGCCCGGTGAGGGCCTGGATGCGGGACGCGGGGACGACGCTGGCGACGGACATGAGATTCAGGATACCGCCGGTATGTGATCTGTACAGCGTCCTGGCTCACGTCGTCCGCCGAGCGTCCGCACGTCTGCTCCCGACCTTCACAGAACCTCCACAGGCAGCCCGCACCGTCCGCACGCGAACCTCCCTCGGGTCGACCCATGCCCCCGCACGCCACCAGCACCACGGTCCTCGTCGTCGAGGACGAGCCGCGCAGCAACCAGCGGGTCAGCGACCGCCTCGAGTCCGAGGGCCTCGTCGTCGTGCGGGCCGTCGACGGACCCTCGGCCGTCGCGACGTTCGGCGAGCACCCCGTGGACCTGATCGTCCTCGACCTGATGCGCCCGGGGTTCGACGGCCTGGAGGTGTGCCGCCGCGCTCAGGCGATCCGACCCGTGCCCGTCCTGATGCTCACCGCGCGGGACGACGAGACGGACCTCCTCGTCGGCCTGGGAGTCGGGGCCGACGACTACATGACCAAGCCCTTCAGCATGCGCGAGCTGGTGGCCCGGGTCCGCGCGCTGCTGCGCCGCGTGGAGCGCGCCGAGGCGTTGTCCGGCGCCGAGGACCCGCGTC
>JBQGDU010000093.1:0-1717 GCA_052039245.1 Aeromicrobium sp.
CGGCAAGCTCGCGAACCTGGCTGCCGCGCTGGAGGAACAGACCCTCCCGTCCTCCACCACCGGCATCGGCCACACCCGGTGGGCCACCCACGGTGCCCCCAACGACGTCAACGCACACCCGCACCTGGACGCCGAGGGTCGCGTCGCCGTGGTGCACAACGGCATCATCGAGAACTTCGCCTCGCTGCGCGCCGAGCTCGAGGACGCCGGCTATGAGATGGAGTCCGAGACGGACACCGAGGTCGTCGCGCACCTGCTGCACGAGGAGCTGCAGCGCACACCAGACCTCTCCGACGCGGTCCGCGCCGTCTGCCGACGCCTCGAGGGCGCGTTCACGCTCGTCATCACCGATGCGCAGCAGCCCGACCTGGTGGTGGGCGCGCGCCGCAACTCCCCGCTCGTCGTCGGGCGTGGCGAGGGCGAGAACTTCCTCGGCTCCGACGTCGCCGCCTTCATCGAGTACACCCGCGACGCCGTGGAGCTGGGCCAGGACCAGGTCGTCACGATCACCGCGGACTCGATCGAGGTCACCGACTTCGACGGCGCGCCGGCGGACACGGCCGAGTACCACGGCGACTGGGACGTCTCCGCCGCCGAGAAGGGCGGCTACGACTGGGTCCTGCTCAAGGAGATCGACGAGCAGCCCCAGGCCGTCGCCGACACCCTGCTCGGCCGGCACGACCCCTCGGGGCGGCTCATGCTCGATGAGATGCGGCTCTCCGACGACGAGCTGCGCGACATCGACAAGATCATCGTCATCGCGTGCGGTACCGCGGCGTACGCCGGACACGTCGCCAAGTACGCCATCGAGCACTGGACGCGCATCCCGTGCGAGGTGGAGCTCGCCTCGGAGTTCCGGTACCGCGACCCCATCATCGACCGCTCCACGCTCGTCGTGGCGATCAGCCAGTCCGGCGAGACGATGGACACGCTGCAGGCCATCCGGTACGCCCGGCAGCAGCGCGCCCGGGTGCTCAGCATCTGCAACACCAACGGCTCCACCATCCCGCGGGAGTCCGACGCCGTCATCTACACGCACGCGGGCCCGGAGATCGCCGTCGCCTCGACCAAGGGCTTCCTCGCCCAGGTGGTCGCCTGCTACCTGCTCGGGCTGTACCTCGCGCAGGTCAAGGGCACCAAGTACGGCGACGAGATCGCCGCGATCATCGCCGAGCTGGAGAAGGTCCCCGCCGCCATCCAGCGGATGCTCGACGCCGGGGACCAGGTCCGCAAGCTCGCCGCCGACCTCAGCGACAGCCGCTCGGTCCTCTTCCTCGGCCGTCACGTGGGCTACCCGGTGGCGCTCGAGGGCGCACTCAAGCTCAAGGAGCTCGCGTACATCCACGCGGAGGGCTTCGCGGCAGGGGAGCTCAAGCACGGTCCCATCGCGCTCATCGAGGAGGGCATCCCTGTCTTCGTGGTCGTGCCTCCCAAGGCTCGCGACCAGCTGCAGGAGAAGATCGTCAGCAACATCCAGGAGATCCGTGCCCGCGGGGCCCGGACCATCGTGCTCGTCGAGGACGGCGACGACGACGTGCTGTCGTGCTCGGACGAGGTCATCCGCCTGCCCCGGGTACCCACCCTCCTGCAGCCGCTGGTCGCCACCGTTCCTCTGCAGATCTTCGCGTGCGAGCTCGCTGCCCAGCTGGGCCACGACGTGGACCAGCCGCGCAACCTCGCCAAGTCCGTCACCGTCGAGTGAGCCGTACTGGTCGCC
>JBQGDU010000094.1:0-2357 GCA_052039245.1 Aeromicrobium sp.
TTCGGGGGCATGCGGGTGATTCACGACGGGCGACACTAGACCCTCGATCCCACCATTCGGACCGCCAGGCCGTATCGCGAGACGTGGGCGCCGGAGAGTCCGGACGCTCCTCGCCGCCGCGGTGTCCTCACCGGCCACGACGACGTCTCCACCTCCGGAACGACCTCCCGCTCGGGGTCCCGTGATGGGACACTGGTCGGCGACGTGCATGAGGGGCATGCACGAGCTCACCGAGGGGAACCCATGGAAGCCTTGATCCCGATCGTCGGCGGGGCGGCGGTCATCCTGATCGTCCTGCTGATCCTGCTGTTGGTGCTGCTGCGCAGCTACCGCATCGCGGCGCCGAACGAAGCGCTCATCATCACCGGCCGCAGCGCAAAGACCAGCCCCAACGGGGACATCGACCTCGAGTCGGGCGGGGCCCGCGTGGTCATCGGCGGTCGCGCGATCGTACGCCCCATCGTGGACCGCGCCTTCGTGCTCAGCCTCTCCTCGCGCCAGATCCCGGTCGAGGTCGAGGGCTACTCGATGAACGGCATCTTCCTGCGCCTGCGCGGCGTCGCCCAGGTGAAGGTGGGCGGCAACGTCGACGATGTCCGCAAGGCCTCGCAGCGCTTCCTCGACCAGCAGCAGCAGATCGACCACTACACCCAGGAGATCCTCTCGGGCACCCTGCGCGCCGTGGTCGGCACGCTGAGCGTCGAGCAGATCATCCGCGACCGCGCCTCCTTCGCCTCGCAGGTGCAGGCCGAGGCCGAGCACTCGATGAACAACCAGGGCCTGGTCATCGACACCTTCCAGATCTCCGCGGTCGAGGACGACGGCTCCTACCTGCGGGACTGGGGTCGCCCGGAGGCGGCGCTGGTCGCCAAGCGCGCCTCGATCGCCGAGTCCGACGCGAACCGCGAGTCGACCCAGGCGAAGAACCTCAACCTCCAGCAGGAGGCCGAGTCGAAGCAGGCCTTCGACATCCGCAACGCCGAGATCAAGGAGGAGACGGACGCCCGTCAGGCCGTGGCCGACGCCGCCGGTCCCCTCGCCCGCGCCGCGCAGCAGCAGAAGATCATCGAGCAGGAAGAGCTCATCGCGGTCCGCAACAACGACCTGCGCGAGAAGCAGCTCATCGCCGAGGTCCACAAGCCGGCCGAGGCCAAGCGCTACGCCGAGCAGCAGGATGCGGACTCCAAGAAGTACGCCCGCATCGCCGAGTCCGAGGCGCAGCTGACCGATGAGCGCAACCGGGCCGAGTCCCGCAAGGTCACCGCCGATGCGGAGGCCCACGCCATCGAGACCCGCGGCCGCGCCGAGGCCGAGGTCGAGCTGCAGCGCCGTTCGAAGGACGCCGAGGCGGTCCGGCTCGAGGGTCAGGCCGAGGCCGATTCCCTGCGCGCCAAGGGCGAGGCCGAGGCCGCGGCGATCCGCGCCAAGGGTGATGCCGAGGCGGAGACCACGCGCGCCCGTGCCGAGGCGTACAAGCAGTTCAACGACGCCGCGGTCCTGGCCCAGGTGCTCGAGGTGCTGCCGGAGGTCGCGGGCGAGCTCGCCGCCCCGTACTCGAACATCGACAACCTCTCGGTGTTCTCCACCGACGGCGAGGCGAAGATCGGTCAGAACATCTCCGTGGGCCTCGCCCAGGTGCTCGACATGGTCAAGTCCACCACCGGCGTGGACTTCCAGGACACGCTCCAGCGTGCCGCCGAGGGCGGTCGCGCGGTGCGCGAGCAGGCCGAGCAGACCCGGGCCGCGGATCCCGCGCCCCGGCTCGGCGGGTCCTCCGCGGCCACCGCACCGGCCGCGGGCGACCGGTCCGCCGCACCGGCAGCGGACGAGGGGTCGTCCGAGGACGACGGCTCCGACGGGGCCTGAGATCCCTCCCGCCGCACCGGCGGGGAGACAGGACGGGGCATCCACCGCGAGGTGGGTGCCCCGTCCGTGCGTCCGGGACCGGGGCCCGGCCGTGGCGGTGGGACCTGACCGGGCCGCGCGGCGGGCTCAGCGCGAGAGCAGCGCCGCGACGGCCTGGTCGAAGGTGGGGTGGAGGAAGCGGAACCCTGCCCGGTCCAGCACGCGGGAGGTGGCATGCCGACCGGTGAGCCCGAGCGCCGGGTCGGTGCGCAGGAGCACCGCGCCGAGGCGCAGCACCGGTGCGGGGGTGGGCAGGCCGATCCGTCGGCCGACGGCGATGCGCAGCACCCGCATCATCTCCTCGTTCCGCACGGGATGCGGGGCGGCGGCGACCACCACACCCGAGGGCAGCGAGGGCTGTGCGAGATCGAGGGCGCACAGCACGACCCGCACCCAGTCCTCGACGTGGATCCAGCTCACCCACTGGCGACCGCTCCCGACGCGGCCGCCGA
>JBQGDU010000095.1:0-5302 GCA_052039245.1 Aeromicrobium sp.
TGGCAGATCCCCGGCGCGGTCGCCGACGGCGTCCGTGCCGCCACCACCGGCACGGTCGGGCTCCTCGCGTGGGCCGTGCCGATCCTGCTGCTCGTCGTCGCCTGGCGGACCCTGCGCCATCCCGACCGCAACGGTCCGGCGGGACGCCAGGTCATCGGGTGGTCCTCCATCAGTGGTGGGACGCTCGGTCTGGTCCACCTCTCGCACGGTGTCCCGAGGCCGGATGACATGTCGGAGGTCCGCGATGCCGGAGGTGCCCTCGGGTTCCTGTTCTCCGCCATCCCGATGGACCTGCTGAAGACGGCCTACGTCGTGGCCCCCCTGCTCGTCCTCGTGGTGGTGTTCGGTCTGCTCGTGGTCACCGCCACGCCGGTGCACGCCATCGGTGAGCGGTTCCGGACCGCTCGCGACAAGCTCCTCGGCCGCACGGCGGAGGAGGAGCCCGAGGCGCCGACCGCCAAGGTGCGCCACCCACGGACGGCTGCTTCCGACGAACCCTTCGACAACCCCCTGGTCGACGGCCCCGACGAGGACCGTCAGGTGGCGGCCAAGGCCCGACGCAAGCGACGCGAGCAGGAGGCCGAGTCCGCGGAGGCCGCCACGCCGACTCCGGTGTCGGAGGAGGCCGAGGCCACCCCTCCGCCGTTGGAGCCGCTGCCGGTGCGCGCCGAGCAGCTGGCCCTCTCCGGAGACGTCGTCTACACGCTGCCGGACAGCATGGCGCTGCGCGAGGGCTCGCCGCACAAGGCCAGGTCCGACGCCTCGGACGCGGTCGTGGATCGTCTGACCGAGGTGCTCGAGCAGTTCCAGATCGACGCCGCAGTCACCGGCTACACCCGCGGCCCGACCGTCACGCGCTACGAGGTCGAGCTGGGTCCGGCCGTCAAGGTCGAGAAGGTCACCGCGCTGAGCAAGAACATCTCCTACGCGGTCGCCTCCAACGAGGTGCGCATCCTCAGCCCGAGTCCCGGCAAGTCCGCGATCGGCGTCGAGATCCCCAACGTCGACAAGGAGATGGTGTCGCTCGGCGACGTCCTCCGCTCGGCCAAGGCGCGCAGCGACCACCACCCGATGGTCATCGGCCTGGGCAAGGACGTCGAGGGCGGCTACGTCGTGGCCAACCTCGCGAAGATGCCCCACCTGCTGGTCGCCGGCGCCACCGGATCGGGCAAGTCGAGCTTCGTGAACTCGATGATCTCCTCGATCCTCATGCGCTCGACGCCCGACGAGGTCCGGATGATCCTCGTCGACCCGAAGCGCGTGGAGCTCAACGCCTACGAGGGCATCCCGCACCTCATCACGCCGATCATCACGAACCCGAAGAAGGCCGCCGAGGCCCTCCAGTGGGTCGTGCGCGAGATGGACCTGCGCTACGACGACCTCGCCAACTTCGGCTACCGGCACATCGACGACTTCAACAAGGCCGTCGCGTCGGGCAAGCTGCAGGCCCCTCCGGGCAGCGAGCGCGTCCTGACGCCGTACCCGTACCTGCTGGTGGTCGTGGACGAGCTCGCCGACCTCATGATGGTCGCCCCGCGCGACGTCGAGGACTCGATCGTCCGCATCACGCAGCTGGCCCGTGCCGCCGGCATCCACCTGGTGCTGGCCACGCAGCGACCCAGCGTCGACGTCGTGACCGGCCTCATCAAGGCCAACGTGCCCAGCCGCCTGGCGTTCGCCACCAGCTCCCTCGCCGACAGCCGCGTCATCCTCGACCAGCCGGGCGCCGAGAAGCTCGTGGGCCAGGGCGACGGCCTGTTCCTGCCGATGGGCGCGAACAAGACGATGCGCATGCAGGGCGCCTGGATCACCGAGGCCGAGATCGAGACGATCGTCACGCACTGCAAGGAGCAGCTGAAGCCCTCGTACCGCGAGGACGTCACCGCGCCGCAGCAGGCCAAGCGCGAGCTGGACGACGACATCGGCGACGACATGGACCTCGTCCTGCAGGCCGTCGAGCTCGTGGTGAACACGCAGTTCGGCTAGACCACGATGCTCCAGCGCAAGCAGCGCGTCGGCTTCGCGAAGGCCGGCCGCCTGATGGACATCCTGGAGAGTCGTGGCGTCGTCGGGCCGAGCGAGGGCTCCAAGGCGCGCGACGTGCTCGTCAAGCCCGACGACCTCGCCGACGTGTTGGCGAGCATCCAGGTCGGCTGAGCCACTAGGCTCGACGGACCAACGCGTTCACCCTCGGGGGTGAACGGTGACGCGAAAGGGAACGCTGCATGACCTACAACGCACCTCCGCCGCCTCCGTCCTCGGGGCCCTACGGCGGAGCGACGCCGCCGCCGAACAACCTCGTGTGGGCGATCCTCACGACGCTGTTCTGCTGCCTGCCGCTCGGCGTGGTCTCGATCGTCTACGCGGCGCAGGTCAACGGCAAGTTCGCCGCTGGTGACCTCGCCGGTGCCCAGGAGTCGTCGCGCAAGGCGAAGCAGTGGGCCATCTGGTCCGCCGTCGTCGGCGTCGTCGTGATCGTGATCTACATCATCGTCGTCGTGATCGCTGCGATGAGCGGCACGTCGACCTCGACGGCGAGCCTCTGATCTCGATCGACAGCCACCAGCGCCCCGCGCCCGCCGGATCCGTCCGGCGGCGCGGGGCTCTGACGTTCGCGTGGGTGACCGTCGCCGGACTCGCCGCGACGGCCGTGCTCGCCGCGGTCTCGCCCGAGGAGCCCGGGCACTACCCGACCTGTCCGTTCCTGGCCGTGTCGGGCCTCTACTGTCCCGGCTGCGGCAGCCTGCGCGCCGTCCACGCGCTCACGCGCGGCGACCTGGCGACGGCGTGGGACCGCAACCCGCTGGCCGTGCTGCTGCTCCCGGCGGTGCTGGTCGCCTGGGTCGCGTGGGGCTTGCGCCTGCTGGGCCGCCGTGCGTGGCACCCCAGCCGCATCCCAGCGGCCTGGATCTGGGCGCTGCTGGGCGTCGTGCTGGCCTACTGGGTCGCGCGGAACGTGCCCGGCTGGACCTGGCTCTCACCTGCCTGAGCCATACTGAACTCCATGGACTCGTCTCGCCCGGCCGACAAGCCGAGCAACCTGAACGTCCCGAACGTCCTCACCGTGATCCGCATCCTCGGTGTCCCGGTGTTCGGCTGGCTGCTGCTCCACGACGGCGGGGAGTCCATCGGCTACCGCATCGCCGCATGGGCCACGTTCGCGGTGCTGATGGCCACCGACAAGATCGACGGCGACATCGCCCGCAAGCACAACCTCATCACCGACTTCGGCAAGATGGCCGACCCCATCGCCGACAAGGCCCTCACGGGCATGGCCTTCATCGGACTGGCGATCATCTTCACCGACCAGCCGTGGGGCCCGGTCTTCTGGGCCGCCGTCATCCTGATGCTCGTGCGCGAGTGGGGGATCACCGTGATGCGCATGGTCATGGTGCGCCGCGGCTTCGTCATGCCGGCCGGACGCGGCGGCAAGCTCAAGACGGTCCTGCAGTCCTTTGCGATCGCCGGCTACTGCCTGCCCTTTGAGCTGTGGGACGGCATCGTCCCGGCCGTGCTGCTGGTCGTCACGCACGTCCTGATGGCCGCGGCCCTGGTCGTCGCCCTGGTCACCGGCGTGCAGTACGTGATCGACGCGCGCCGCCTGGCCGCCCAGCCCGCGGGCGACGTCTCGCGGTGAGCCCGCTGGCCGACGCCGCGGCCGTCGTGGCCGACCTGCGCGCGGCCGGCCCGACCGTGGCGACCGCCGAGTCGCTCACCGGCGGACTCGTGTGCGCTGCCCTCGTCGACGTGCCCGGCGCCTCCGCCGTCGTCCGCGGGTGCGTCGTGGCCTACCAGCCCGACGTGAAGATCGAGGTCCTCGGCGTCGACGACGCCCTCGTGGCCGAGCACGGCCCCGTCAACGCCGAGGTGGCCGAGCAGCTGGCGCAGGGCGCCCGTGAGCGGCTGGACGCCACGTGGGGAGTGGGCACCACCGGGGTCGCCGGTCCCGGGCCGGCCGAGGGGCAGCCGGCGGGCACCGTGCACGTCGCCGTGGCGGGTCCGGACGGGGTCACCTCGCGCCTGCTGCGGATCGACGGCGACCGCGACGCGGTGAGACGTTCGGCGGTCCGCGCCGTCCTGGCGGACCTGCACTATAGGCTGGGGAAGAACGACGGCTCGACGAGCGTTGAGCTCAACAGGGAAGGGTGATGGCGATGACCGCGATGCGTGAACTCATCGGTGACGTGCTGCGCGCGCGTCGTCTCGCCGAGGGCCTGACCCTGCGCGACGTCTCCGAGCGGGCCCGGATCAGCCTCGGCTACATCTCCGAGGTCGAGCGCGGGCAGAAGGAGGCCAGCTCCGAGCTGCTCGCCGCGCTGGCCCAGGCGCTCGACGTCCCGCTCAGCAAGGTTCTGCTCGACGTCAGCTCGCTGCTCGAGCTGGAGGAGGCGGCCGATCTGGCCACCGTGTCGTCGATCGCCCGCGACGAGGCTCAGGCCTCGGCCGCGTGAGGCACAGCGAGTTCTGGCAGCGCATGGAGGCCGCCCTCGGGCCGGCCTACGCCGCCTCCTGGGCGCGCCAACAGGCGATCGCCTCGCTCGACGGGCGCACCCCGGTCGAGGCGCTCGAGGCCGGTGTCGACCCGCAGCGCATCTGGCGCGCGGTGCACGCCTCGCTCGACCTGCCGGCACGCGACCGTTGAGCTAGCGTCGAGGGATGAGCGATCTGAGCGAACTTCCCGACCTGACCGGCAAGCACGTCGCGATCATCGCGACCGACCACTTCGAGGAGTCCGAGCTCACGACCCCGCGTGACCAGCTGGAGGCGGCGGGCGCGGACGTGAGGATCTTCGCGCCTCACGAGGGCACCCTCCAGGCGATGGAGGGCGACGTCGACAAGACCATCTCGGTGCGCGTCGACGGCACGCTCGACGGCTTCCACCAGCAGTGGCCCGACGTCATCGTGCGTCCCGGGGGAACCGTGAACGCCGACCACATCCGCCAGGACGAGCAGGCGCGGGGGATCGTCTCCGCCGCGCTCGGGTCCGGCCTGCCGGTCGCCGCGATCTGTCACGCGCCGTGGCTGCTCGTCTCGGCCGACCTCGTGAGGGGACGCCGGCTCACCAGCTACCCGAGCCTGGAGGTCGACATCCGCAACGCCGGCGGCGAGTGGGTGGACGAGACCGTGGTGGTCGACGGCAACCTCATCACCAGCCGCAATCCCGACGACCTGCCCGCCTTCGTGGACGCGATCGGCCAGGCCCTGACCGCCTGAGACCCACCTCTCGAACGCCCCTTCTCCGCGTGACGTCGCGGGGGGAGGGGCGTTCGGCGTGTCGCGCTTCCGTCGAACACCTGTTCGG
>JBQGDU010000096.1:0-1766 GCA_052039245.1 Aeromicrobium sp.
GTCCGGTGTCGAGCCGCACCACGAGGCGACCGTCGTCCTCGACCGTCACCCCGACGTCGCCGTTGTGGACGCCCAGGGTGGCGTCGTTGCGGGTGACCAGGACCGGCCGTCCGACGAACCACGGCCGCGCCGCGTCCGGGAACGTCCGCACCTCCCGCTCCAGTCGTTCGTTCCACGTGTGCGCACCCCACGGTCCGTCGCGGTGGGCGCAGAGCAGCCGGTGCTCCGCCAGGGCGTCGAGGGCGCCGGCGACATCGTGCTCGGCGGCGGCGTGGGCGACGGCACGGGCCTGCTGGCGCGGGCGTTGCGCGATGACGTCGTCGAGCTGGTCGGGAGGCAGGAACCGCACGGGCCCGTCGGAGGAGTCCAGGAGCTCGAGCGTCCGATCGGCGTCACCGGCGACGACGGCCTCCGCGAGGTCGGCCACGTCACCGGAGAAACGGTGTCCTCGGGTCAGCCTGGTGACCGTGTGCGGGGCACTCGGGCCCAGACCGTCGATGATGTCGCGCAGGACGGCTCCGGCCTCAACCGATGCCAGCTGCTCGGAGTCGCCGACGAGGACGAGTCGGCAGGAGGCGGGAATGGCCTGCACGAGACGTTCCATCATGAGCAGCGAGACCATGGACGTCTCGTCGACCACCACGACGTCGAACGGCAGCTTCTGCGTCGCGTGGTGCCGGAACGCCGTGCGATGGTCGGCCCGGGGACCGAGGAGTCGGTGCAGCGTGACCGCCTCCAGCGACTTCAGCCAGTCGCGCTCACCGGAGGTGAAGACGTCGGCCTCCGCGGCCTCGCCGATCGCCTGGCGCATGCGTGCCGCGGCCTTGCCGGTGGGGGCAGCCAGTCCGACAGCCAGGCTCCGGGAGGTCGTGGCGCCGTGCTGGCTCGCCAGTGCCGCCAGCAGTCGCGCGATGGTGGTGGTCTTGCCGGTACCGGGCCCTCCCGTGAGCACGGACGTGCCGCTGCGTGCTGCGTTCTGCGCTGCCGCGCGCTGCTCGGCGAAGGACTCCGCTGCGAACAGGCGTTGCAGGTCTGACTGTAGGAGCTCCTCGTCGACGTCGTACGACGTGCCGACGACGCGATCGGCCAATCGCTCGCACAACGACACCTCGAGCGCGTGGTAGCGGCCGAGGTACAGGAGCGGCTCCTCCGCGACGAGCACAGGGTCCGAGCCGGCGACCAGCGGACTGGCGACCACCCTGGCCCACCAGTCGGCGCCGGGCCACACGACGTCGGGCGCCTCGACGGCGAGATCGTCCACCACGGCGACGAGGTCGACGCAGGACGAGCCGAGGCGCACGGCGCGCACCGCGAGGGCGGCGGCGAGCAGGACGTCGGGATCGTCCTCTCCCGCGAGCCTGGCCACCGTGCTCGCGACGTGGACGTCGGCAGCGGCGAGCACCCCGGCACGATTGAGCTGTGCGAGCACTCCGCGGGCTCCACGCACCACCTGGGCGTCGAACGGATCCGTCTCGACGGTCTCAGCCATCGCGGCCTCCCGCCTGTCCGTCGAGGAGGTCGCTCAGGGCGAGGACCAGGGACGTCGGTGGGCGCCAGGCGAACACGCCGTACGGACGACCGGCGCGGTCACGCGGGACGTCGGGGCCCGTCATGCCACGCACGAACAGGTAGAGGACACCGCCGCGGTGCTGCGCGGGCTGGGACGCCGGCCACCGCCAGCGCAGGACGCGGTGCTGGGCCACCGTATACAGCAGGGCCTGCAAGGGATAGGTGGTGTGCAGCATCGCCTCGGCGAGCCGGTCCGG
>JBQGDU010000097.1:0-5671 GCA_052039245.1 Aeromicrobium sp.
CTGCGTGTCCTCGAGCCTGATCCCGGCGGTCAACAAGCTCGGCTCGCTCCCGGTGCAGATCGCGGGGTCGGAGGAGCTCAAGAAGCACTATCTCGGCAAGCTGGCGGCGGGGGAGGGCGGGTTCTCCTACTGCCTCTCCGAGCCCGACGCCGGCTCCGACGCCGCGAACCAGAAGACGAAGGCGGTCCGCGACGGTGACGGCTGGCGTCTGGACGGCGTGAAGCGGTGGATCAGCAACGCGGGGGAGTCGGAGTACTACACGGTCCTCGCCCAGGCCGACCCGGACAAGCGCAGCAAGGGCATCACCGCCTTCGTGGTGGAGAAGTCCGATGAGGGCGTCAGCTTCGGGGCCCCGGAGAAGAAGCTCGGCATCAAGGGTTCGCCGACGCGTGAGGTCTACCTCGACGACGTCTGGATCCCCGAGGACCGCGTCATCGGCGACGTCGGCCAGGGCTTCGCCATCGCGATGCAGACCCTGGACCACACGCGCGTCACGATCGCCGCGCAGGCCGTCGGCGTCGCCCAGGGAGCTCTGGACTACACCCTCGGCTACGTGCAGGAGCGCCAGCAGTTCGGCAAGCCGATCTCGGACTTCCAAGGTCTGCAGTTCATGCTCGCCGACATGGGCATGAAGATCGAGGCGGCCCGCCAGCTCACCTACGCCGCCGCGGGACGCTCGGAGCGCGGCGACGCCGACCTCTCGTTCTTCGGTGCCGCCGCCAAGGCGTTCGCCTCCGACACCGCCATGGCCGTCACTCTCGACGCCATCCAGGCGCTCGGCGGCTACGGCTACACCAGTGAGTACCCGGTCGAGCGGATGATGCGCGACGCGAAGATCACGCAGATCTACGAGGGCACCAACCAGGTCCAGCGCATCGTCATGGCCCGCCAGCTCCTCGCCGGGGTGCAGTCGCAGCTCTGAGCCGGACACCCGGCACCGGGGGCATATGAGGCGTCCCCGGTCCGGGTCTGCCGCGTCGTCGGCTCAGTCGGCGGGGAGACCGTCCGGGGTGCAGAGGTCGCCGATCTCGGCGGTGTCGTCGCTCGCGACGAGGTCGAAGAGCTGCCGGCTGCGCTCGGGGTCCCAGCGCACGGAGAAGTCCGCGACCGGCACGGTGCAGCTCAGGCCGTCCTCGCCCATCGCACCGCGGAGCGCCAGGGCGAACCCCACGATGTCGAACGGGTTCATCTCCTCGCCCACGACCACGGAGGACGCGGCGCCAGCATTGACGCCCCAGTACCGGACCGGGTCGATGAACGTCCACGGTGAGGCGACCTTCGAGGCGATGCCGGCCATGACCTCCCGCTGGTTCTGCACCCGCTGGATGTCGCCGGAGCCGTAGGCCTTGCGCACTCGGGAGTAGGCGAGCGCCGTCTCCCCGTCGGCGTTCTGGCAGCCGGCCTCCACGTCGAGGCGGGCGTCCTTGTCCTTGACCGCGTCCTCCGGGCAGATCTCGATGCCGCGGACGGCGTCGACGACGTCCTCGAGACCGCCGAAGCCGATCTCGACGTAGTCGTCCACCCGGATCCCGGTGTTGAGCTCGATGGTCTGGACCAGCAGCTCGGGTCCGCCGTACGCGTAGGCCGCGTTGATCTTGGTCGTGCCGTACCCCGGGATCTCGACGATCGAGTCGCGGGGGAGCGAGAGCATCATGGAGGGACCGGACCCGGAGTGCAGCAGCATGATGGTGTCCGTGCGCCCGCGATCACCCTCCTCGCGATCGGCGGAACGGCTGTCGGAACCGACCAGCAGGTACGTCGAGCCCCGCTGCCGGTCCGGGCGGTCGCCATCGGGTGCGGCATCGATCTTCGACATCGTGGAGTACGCGTAGAGCGGCACGCCCACGAGGAAGAGGAGCCAAGCGGCGAGCAGGATCAGGATCACGCGGCCGGGCCCGAGCCGGCGCTTGGAACCGGACCGGGGCGCGTCGCCCCCGCCGCCGTCTCGCCGTCTCCCGCCGCCGGGCGGGGGGAGGTTCGGTGGGGGGAGGTCGCCGCCGGAGCGACCGTGCGACGGAGTGGGCTGGTGCCCTGGGCCGTCGGACGGGCGGCCGGAGTCGCCGCCGTAGAGCCATCCGTACTGGTCCTCGCGGCCCTGGTCTGCCATGGCCCCGACCGTAGCCGACGTGATGGTCGGCTCGTGACGTCCTCCGGCGTGTCGCGCGCCGACCTCGACCTGACGTCGAGACTTCTGTGTGACGATCAGTGCGACCTTCACTTCCTTCCCCGGTCGAGCAGACACAGTGAGGACGACATGAGCGACGCCCGTGCCCGCGAGGCCGGCCCACCGATCATCGGCCCGACGCAACGGGCCTCGGACCGGGTGCAGTTCCGCCGTGCGCTGACGCTCACCTTCATGACGATCGTGATGCCCGGCTCGGCCCAGCTCGTCATGGGCAACCGCCGGGTCGGGCGCATCGCCGTGCGTGTCTGGCTCGGCGTCCTCGCCCTCGCCCTCCTGATCCTCGTGCTGGCGCTCACCTCACGATCGAGCGTCTTCGCCCTGGCCACCAACCCGCGGATCCTGTTCCTGGGCAAGTGGCTCCTCGTCGCCGGTGCGTTCGCGTGGATCTATCTGCTGCTCGATGCCTGGCGGCTCGGCCGCCCCTTGCAGCTGCGCCGCGGCCATCGCCTCTGGATGACCGGACTGAACGCCGTCGTCTGCGTGACCGCCGCGGGCGCGATGTTCTTCGCCGCGCACCTCGTGAGCGTCCAGAGCGGCTTCATCGGCACGGTGTTCGCCGCCCAGACCACGTCGGACCCGGTCGACGGTCGGTACAACGTGCTGCTGATGGGCACCGACTCGGGCAAGGGACGCGAGGGCATGCGACCGGACTCGCTCCAGGTCGCCTCCATCGACAAGGACACCGGCCGCACGGTCCTCATCGGCCTGCCCCGCAACCTGGAGAACGTCCCCTTCCCGAAGGGGTCGGTCATGGACGAGGAGTTCCCCAACGGCTTCGACTGCGACGGCTGCTACCTCAACGCGGTCAACACGTGGGCCGAGGACAACGCCGACAAGTTCGACAGTGACGACCCCGGGGTCGAGGCCACGATGGACGCGGTGGAGGAGATCACCGGTCTGGAGCTCAACTACTACGCACTCGTCAACATGCACGGATTCCAGAAGCTCATCGACGCGGTGGGTGGCGTCGACGTCAACGTGCGCGAGCGCACGGCCATCGGTGGCATCGGCTCACCGATCTCCGGATACATCGAGGCCGGCCAGCAGAAGCTGAACGGACACGACGCCCTCTGGTACGCGCGGAGCCGGGTGGAGAACGACGACTGGTCGCGGATGGGGCGCCAGAAGTGCCTCATGAGCGCGATGGCGGCCCAGCTGAATCCCAGGACGGTGCTGACGAACGTGCGGAAGATCGCCGACTCCGGCAAGTCGCTGCTCACGACCGACATCCCGGCCAAGGACCTGGACGTCTTCATGGACCTCGGGCTCAAGGCGCGCACGCAGAAGATCTCCAGCGTCTCGCTGACGCCTCCGGTCATCTACACGGGCAACCCGGACTACGACAAGGTCCGTCGGGTCGTCGCCGAGGCGGTCGACAAGGCGGAGGGCAACGCACCGAAGAAGCACGGCATCCAGGCTGCGAACCTCAAGCCGGTGACCCAGGTGGATCCGAGCGCACCTGCGAAGGACCCGCGCAAGGCGAACCAGGCCGACGACGTCGCCGCAGCCTGCTGACGGACGGGCGACGTCATGGTGGTTGGTGTGGTCGGGAATAATGGGGAGTCGCTGAGACCCCCGCCGAGGAAGCCGATGACCCGACGTCGTGCCAAGCTGCTCAGCCGCGGCAGTGAGGCCGACATCCTCTCGCCCCGGCTGCGCTTCCGCCGTGCCCTCGCGCTCGTGCTCATGTCGGCCGTCGCCCCCGGGTCCGCCCAGGTGGCCGTCGGTCGCCGCTGGGTCGGTTGGGTCGGTCTCGCGCTGTGGGCCTCGGTCCTTTCGGCGCTCCTGGTCGTCGGCTGGCGGTTCCGCGACGACCGCGCCGGTCTGATCGGACTGGCCACCGACTCCGAGGTGCTCCTGGGAGCACGCGTCGGGCTGGTCGTGTTCATCGTCGTCTGGCTCGCCTACCTGGGCGACGCGCTGCGGCTGGCTCGTCCGTTCACGTTGCCTGCGTGGCGGGCCGGCGTCGTGATGCTCACCAACGTCGCCCTGCTGCTGGGAGTGGCCGGCACCGCGGCCTACGCCTCGCAGATCGTGGGGGTCCAACGGTCGGTCGTCAACGAGGTGTTCGACCAGGTCGAGGTCAAGCCGCCGCTGGAGGGTCGCTACAACATCCTGCTGGTCGGGTCGGACTCCGGCGACGACCGCGACGGCATCCGTCCGGACTCCCTCACGGTCGTGAGCATCGACGCGGAGGACGGCGACCCGGTGCTGGTGTCGCTGCCGCGCAACCTGCAGAACGTGCCGTTCCGCAAGGACTCGCCGCTGCGCGAGCTCTACCCGTCCGGTTACAACTGCGGCAGCGAGTGCCTCATCAACGCCGTGCACACCCTCGGGACCGAGAACGCCTCGCTCTACCCCGACTCCGACGACCCCGGCCTCGACGCGACGATCGACGCCGTCGAGGGTGCCACCGACCTCGAGATCAACTACTACGTGATGATCAACCTCAAGGGGTTCGAGGACCTCGTGGACGCTGTCGGCGGCGTCGAGATCGACGTCCCCACGCGGTTGGCCAAGTTCGGCCAGGAGGACGCCTGGAAGCAGGAGTACCTCGAGCCGGGCGAGCAGAAGCTCGACGGCGTGGACGCGCTCTGGTACGCCCGCAGCCGGGTGCAGTCCGACGACTTCACCCGCATGGGACGGCAGAAGTGCCTCATGGCGGCGATGCTGGACCAGCTCAACCCCCGCACGGTGCTCTTGAACGCCACGGACATCGCGCAGTCCAGCAAGAAGCTGTTGACCACGAGCATCCCGGCCGAGGAGCTGGGACCGTTCGGCGACCTCGCGCTCAAGGCGCGGAACCACAAGATCACCAGCGTCTCGCTCGTGCCCCCGGAGGTCGACGTGACCGCCCCGGACTGGGACGAGGTGCACAGCATGATCCAGAAGGCCATCGACGCCGGTGACAAGCCTGCGCCCTCACCCTCCGCCACTCAGACCCCGGGAGCGAGCCCCTCGCAGGAGGTCCCCGGTGTGGAGGACCAGCAGGAGGAGAACCGTCGACAGGCCGCGGCCAACAACGCCGAGGACCTTGCTGAGACCTGCTGATCGCTGACCTGCGGGCTCATCGGGCCCGGGATCAGTGAGAGGCCTCGTACGCGGTCACGACCGCGTCGGTGGGACCGTCCATGCGCAGCCGTCCGCGCTCGATCCACAGCGTGCGGTCGCACGTCTCGCGGACGGACCGCATCGAGTGGCTCACGAGGAAGACCGTGCCGGCGGCGGCCCGGATCTGCCGGATCCTCTCCTCGCTGCGCTCGCGAAAGGTTGCGTCACCCACGGCGAGCGCCTCGTCGATGATGAGGATGTCGTGGTCGCGTACGGACGCGATCGCGAACTTGAGCCGGGCGGTCATGCCGGAGGAGTAGGTCCGCATCGGCATGTCCATGAACTCGTCGATCTCCGCGAAGGCGGCGACCTCCTCGGCGCGCTCGGCGACCTGTACCCGGGTGAGGCCGGCGGCCAGCCCACCGAGCACCACGT
>JBQGDU010000098.1:0-8638 GCA_052039245.1 Aeromicrobium sp.
GCAGGTGCAGGGCAAGGTGCGCGCCAAGCTCGACGTCGCGCCGTCGGCCACCGACGACGAGCTGACCGCCTTGGCCCTCGCGGAGGAGAACGTGCAGAGGGCGATGGACGGGCGTGAGGTGCGCAAGGTCATCGTCAAGGCGCCCAAGCTCGTCAACATCGTGGTGTGATGCCCTCGTGAGCGCCTCATCCGCCGGCCGCATCGCGGTCGTCACCGACTCCACGGCGTCCCTCGCGTCCTCCGACGCCGAGCGCGAGGGCATCTCCGTGCTGCCGCTGAAGGTCGTCATCGGGGCCGACACGTTCACCGAGGGCGTCGACGTCACGCCCGAGACGCTCGCGGAGGCACTGCGGGAGTTCGTCCCGGTGAGCACGTCACGGCCGACCCCGGAGGAGTTCCTCGCCGAGTACGAGCGCCTCGCCGGTCAGGGATTCACGTCGGTCGTCTCGGTGCACCTGAGCGCGGCGATGTCGGGGACGTTCGAGTCCGCGCAGCTGGCGGCGGCGCGGGCGTCCATCCCCGTCATGTGCGTGGACACGCGGCAGGTCGGCATCGCCACCGGGTTCGCCGCCGGTCGTGCCGCGCGGGTCTGTGCTGCTGGGGGCAGCGAGGCCGACGCCGTGGCTGCCGCCCTCGGTGCCGGCGAGGCGTCCACCGTGCTCATGTACGTCGACACGCTGGAGTACCTGCGGCGAGGTGGACGAGTGGGCTCGGCGGCTGCGCTCATCGGGTCCGCCCTCGCCGTCAAGCCGCTGCTGACGATCGAGGACGGGACGGTCGTACCCCTCGAACGGGTGCGGACCACGGGCAAGGCGCTCTCCAGGGTGGTCACGCTCGCGGCCGAGGCGGCCGAGAAGGCGCCGGACGGCGTCGAGATCGGGGTGCAGCACCTGGCCAACGACGACGCTGCACAGGACGTCGCCGCTCGACTGGCCGAGCGCATCGACGTCGAGACGGTCCCGGTCAACGAGGTGGGTGCCGTCATCGGTGCCCACGTGGGCCCGGGCATGGTGGCCGTCACGGTCACCCCGCGCTGACCTTCGTCCACAGCCCGACGACCTCGAACCGGGCGTCCACAGGCGGACAGCTCGCCGGCTGCCTCGACGGCCCGCGATGCCTAGCGTCGAGGTGTGAGACCACAGCAGCCCGTCGGGCCCGAGCCGACCCGCGCCGAGGTGGCGCGACACCGGCTCGCGCAGCTCAACGCCTCCTTCCGTGCGGCGGCTGACCCGCCCGCCGAGGTCGCTGAGGCACCCGACGCGGACCAGGCGAGCCCGAGGGACGAGGAGCCGGCGCCACGGTCGTCCGGCCAGCACGCCGCTGCTGCCGTCGCCCACCCCAGGCTCCGGCCGGTGCATCTTCGCCTCGTCGCCACGGTCGCGGTGGCGGCCGGGGTGCTGATGGTCTGGTGGGTGCTGGCCGAGCGCCCGCAGGTCGCGGAGCTGGAGGAGTCCGCCGAGCTGTCGGCGAAGGCCGAGCAGACCGCAGACGCCGACGGCGAGGTCGCGGGGTCCGAGGGCGCGGGGTCCGAGGGCGCGGGGCCTGCCGGCGGCGAGGTCGTGGTCGACGTGGCCGGCAAGGTGCACGACCCGGGGATCGTGGTGCTGCCGGAAGGCGCCCGGGTGCACGAGGCGATCGAGGCCGCCGGCGGCACCAAGGGCAGGGTCGACACCACCTCGCTCAACCTCGCCCGGGTCCTGGCCGACGGTGAGCAGGTGCTCGTCGGGGTGGAGGCGGCGGGCCCGCCCACGGCGTCGGGCGCTGACGGTGGCGGTGGAGGCCCCGCCGGCGCGGTCGTCAACCTCAACTCCGCGACGGCGGAGGAGCTGCAGACCCTGCCCGGAGTCGGTCCGGTGACGGCGGAATCCATCGTCACGTGGCGCACCGAGAACGGCCGTTTCTCCTCCGTCGACGACCTGCTGGAGGTCAGCGGCATCGGGGAGAAGACGCTGGCCGACCTGCGCGACCGCGTCACGGTGTGAACGCCGACCACCGCCTCGTCCCGTCCGCGGCGCTGTGCTGGCTCGGTGCCGCGTTGCTCGCCCTCGCGCCGAGCCGGTTGGCCCTCGCGGTGTGCCTCGGGTGCGTCCTGGTCGCTGGGCTCGCCTGGGCCCTGGCGCGGGGGGACGGGCGTCGCGGGAGGGTCGGGCGGTCGGTCGTGCTCTGTGCGCTGTGCCTCGGCGCGGTGGCGGCGTCCTGTGCCTGGCGGATCGCGGAGGTGGAGGCCTCCCCGCTGCGCCAGCTCGCGGCCGAGCGACGGGTGATCACCGCCGAGGCCGAGGTGGTGCTGGACGCCCGCACCTTCTCCCGGTTCGGGTCCGTCTCATCGGTGGCGGGCGTGACGGTGCGACGGGTCGACGTCGATGGACGCACCATCCGGCTCTCCGATCGCGCCACCGTCTTCTTCGACGACGCGGCGGCCGACCTCGTCACCGGCCGGCGCGTCGTCCTGCGCGCCCGGCTCTCGCCGAGTGAGGCCGTCGACGAGACGGCCACGCTCGACGTGCTCGAGCGCGGCCCGACCCTCGACGCCGCCTGGTGGTGGGAGGGTTCGGAGCACCTGCGTGGCGCCGTGCGCGACGCGGTGGCGCACCGTGCTCCTGCCCAGGCCGCTCTGGTGCCGGCCCTCGTCGCCGGTGACGACGCCGCATTGCCCGAGCAGGTGGAGGAGGACTTCCGTCGTACCGGCCTGACGCACCTGCTGGCGGTCTCCGGCACCAACCTGACCATCGTCCTCGCGGTCCTGCTCGCGCTCGCCCGCGCCGCTCGGGCTCCGCCGCGCGCGCTCCTGGCCGTCGGGCTGCTGGGGGTGCTCGGCTTCGTCCTGCTGGCGCGTCCGGAGCCCAGCGTCCTGCGGGCCGCCGGGATGGGTCTCGTGGGGCTCGCCGCGGTGGGCTACGGCGGCCGCGGGGGTCTGCGGGCGCTCTCCGTCGCCGTCGTCGCGTTGCTGTTCCTCGACCCGTGGCTCTCCCGCAGCGTCGGATTCGTGCTGTCGGTGTGCGCGACGGCCGGCATCCTCGTGGTCGCGCCACCGGTGGCTGCACGGCTGCGCACCTGGCTCCCGCACTGGGTCGCCTTGGCGGTCGCCGTCCCGTTCGCGGCCCAGCTGGCCTGCACGCCGGCCATCGCGGCGATCTCCGACGAGGTCTCGCTCGTCGCCGTCGCCGCGAACCTCGCCGCCGCGCCGGTCGTCGCGCCCGCGACGGTCTTCGGCCTGCTCGGCGGTCTGGTCGACCTGGTGTGGCCGGCAGGTGCTCGGCCGATCGGCAGCGTGGCCGGGCTGTCGGCCGGGTGGATCGTGCTCGTCGCTCGCTGGGGGGCGGGGACCGACGGAGCGGCGGTGCCGTGGACGGCGCCGTGGTGGCTGCTCGTACCGGTCGTCGTCGCTGTCGGATGGCTGCTGTGGCGCTGGGCGCATCGACCGTTCTTCGTGCTCGGGGTCTCGATCGGCCTGACGCTGGCACTGTGGCGGCCCCCGTCGCCGGGCTGGCCGCCGGACGGGTGGCTCGTGGCCGCGTGCGACGTGGGCCAGGGCGACGCCACGGTGCTGCGCACCGGCGAGTCGACGGCGGTGCTCGTCGACGTCGGTCCGGAGGGCGCGGACGTCGACCGCTGCCTGCGCGGTCTCGGTGTGCGGCGACTCGCAGGGGTGGTGCTCACCCACGCGCACGCCGACCACGTCGGAGGGTTCGACGCCGCAGTCCGTGGCCGGGGCAGGCCGACGGTGCTGGTGGGTTCCTCCGGTGCCGTGCCGTCCGGGCACGAGGAGCTGCGCGTCAGCGCCGGAGACACGTTGCAGGTGGGGCCGTGGGAGCTGCGGGTGCTGTGGCCGGACGTCGGCGAGGACTCGACGTCGCTCGCGAGCGAGCGCAGTGGGGGAGAGGACGACGGAGCCAACGACGCCAGCGTCGTGATCCGCGCCGCGGTTCCTCGACTCTCCATCCTGCTCACCGGCGACCTCGAGCCCGATGGCCAGGAGGCGCTGCTGCGCGCGACCGACGACGTCGGCGCCGACGTCCTCAAGATGCCGCACCACGGGAGCTCACGACAGTCCGAGCGATTCTTCGAGGCCGTCGACCCCCGGCTGGCCACCATCAGTGCGGGTGAGGGCAACGAGTACGGTCATCCGGCCCCGGCCGCTCTGGAGCTGCTCCGGGAGGTCGGGGCCCGGTGGTGGCGCACCGACCTGCAGGGCGACATCGCGATCGTCGAGCGCGAGGGGGAGATCTCGGTCGTGACGCGCTCCTCCGGAGGGGCCTAGAGTTGGGTCAGGACCCACGGGGGAGAGCCATGGTCGACGACTTCCAGGACTACCGCGACATGCACGGCACGGACGCCGCAGGCATCCGTGCCGCGGCGGAGAACCCGCGCAACGACGCCACCGCTCTCGCGTCACTCGCCTCCGAGCTGGAGCAGGACGAGTCGGCCGTGGTGGAGGACATCGAGGGCGCCATCGTCGAGGGCACGCGCACCAATCCGCAGCAGGTCACCGTCATCGCCGCCGATCTCGCGCGCAACGGCGAGTTCGCGGTGGCGCTCCTGCACGAGTTCGCCGCGGCGGTCGAGACGTTCGACTCCTCGGTCGAGGAGCTCAACGAGGAGCTGCGCTCCCAGACGATGGAGGTCTGGCGTGCGGAGCACAACGGCACACCGACGAGCGACCCGCTCGACGACCCGCGCAGCTACGCCGAGATCAAGGGATCGATCAAGGCTCAGCTGAAGACGCGCTACGACGACGCGATGCGGCTGCTGGACGACGCCGCGGAGGAGACAGCGGCGACGTTCGAGCAGGGGCCCACCGAGGCCAACGTCCGGAACCTCGTGATGAGCGGCTTCCTCCCTCTCTCCCTGCTGTCGCTCTGGCCGGACATCACCCTGACCGACAGCCAGCGACGTCTCGCCCTGGAACGGGGCGCTGAGACGACGGCCCGCCGCACGCTCGCCGACCTGCAGGCCGCGGGTCTGGTCGGGGACGACGTCGATGAGGACGACCGCTACTTCCAGTGGCTGGTCAACGCCGCCGAGGGCGACGTCGACTACCGGACGATCACCGAGATCATCCGCGACCACGACATCACGCCGGCGTCCTTCGACGTCCTCGACGACCTCGAGGAGATCCACGACCGGGACGGGAAGTCCTTCTTCCTGCTCCCGGACGACATCAGCGGTGACGACGCCCGCCAGGCCGTCCTGATGACCTACGTCTACAACGCCGGCACCGACTACGGCACGGCGGACGAGGGCTCGAGCACCGACAACGACTTCGAGGAGACGCCGTACTCCTCGGCGGAGATCCAACGGATCATCGATCGCCAGGAGGCCAACAGCTGGAGCTACGACGAGGACGTCGACTTCGTGCACGGCAACGGCGGTCGCCTGGCGACGACACCCAACGGCATCATGATGGGCGTCGGAGGCAACTACGGCCAGGGCTGGTTCAGCTGGCAGGGCGGCACGGCGTGGGGCGACACCTTCATGGTCAACATCGACAACCCCGACGACGAGGCCGACATGCTCCGCCAGATCGTCGAGAGCGGGGTCGCCCCCCGGAGCGAGGGACACGAGATCGGTGGCCCGGACGGCCCCGGAGGCCCGGGTGATCCCGGCGCGCTCGATCTCGATCGGCTGCTGCACCACGAGGAGCGCCACTCCCAGCAGTGGGCCGAGAAGGGGCACGGAAAGTTCATTCGTGAGTACGCGTGGGAGCGGATCACCGGCGGCAACGAGACGGAGGAGGACGCCGGGCTCGCCGACGGGGGGTACCACTGATGTTCGGTGGCGCGATGGTCATCGTCCTCGGCGCGATCGCGGGGCTGGTGCTCATCCTCGTCGCGGCCCTGGCGTCCTGGCCGGTGTGGGTGCGAGGGGTGGCTGTGACAGTCGGAGTGGTCCTGGCGGCCGCTCCGGTGCTCCTGGTCGCCGTGTTCCTGACGGGCCAGCCGAAGCCGCTGGAGCCCGATGACACCCTGGCGATCGGTGTCCGGGTCGACGACGGTGCCGCGCAGGTGTGGCTGGGGCCGGACTGCACGGACGTCACGGAGCTGCGGGTCGTGCTCAAGTGGCATGACAGCCCGAACAACGACATCCTCGAGCTGCGCTCGGACGAGCCGACGGAGGTGGTCGAGTCGTTCGGGTTGACCGACGAGACGCTGCCGGTCGGACTGCAGTCCGTGGAACCCCTGGACGACGAACAGCTCGATCTCTCGCGTCACTACTCCCTCACCGTCGTGGAGGAGCGTTCCGCGTCGGTGCTCCTGGAGCCGGTCGTCAGCGCCTCCGGGACGCACCCCGGCGAGTTCTGGTTCGGTGACGTGCACGGATGGCTGCGCCCCGCCGACGCCGCCGGCCCGGTGGCGGACGGAGAGCTCTCGACGGTCTGTGCCGTGGCTCCCGAGGGCACGTACGGTGGCTGACGGGTCCGTCGCCGCTCGCCACTAGGCTGTCGACCATGGCATCGGCGTTCGGCAAGATCCTGCTCCTCACGGGCAACGCGGAGTTCCTCGCCGAGCGCACGAGGGCCCAGGCTGTCGCCGCCATCGGCGCAGAGGACCCGGAGTGCGAGGTCGCCACCGCCAGCGCGGCAGGCCTGGGGGCGGGCGAGATCGCCGGACTCACCAGTCCCTCGCTCTTCAGCTCCTCCAGCGCACTGGTCCTCACCGACCTGCAGGACCTGCCCGACGTCGCCCAGTCCGAGCTGTTGGAGTACGCCAAGGCGCCGTCGCCGGACGTCGCCGTCGTGCTCGTGCACGGGGGAGGGCAGAAGGGCAAGGGCCTGCTCGACAAGCTGCGTGCGCAGTCGGGCGTGCACGAGGTCAAGCACGAGGCACCCAAGTACGAGCGTGACCACGCGGCGTGGGTCGGGCGGGAGCTGCGCGACCTCGGTGCCCGCATCGACGAGGAGGCGGCCACGTTGCTCGTCGCCTCGGTCGGCCAGGATCTCCGCGCGCTCGCCGGAGCAGCCGACCAGCTCGCGGTGAGCGTGGGGAAGGGGCAGGAGATCACGGCCGAGGTGGTGCGGCGGTACTTCGGGGGCCGGGCCGACGTCCGAGGCTATGAGATCGCGGACGCCACGATCGAGGGTCGGCTCGCGGTCGCGCTCGAGCAGGCGCGGTGGGCGGAGACGGCCAAGGTGGCCCCGGTGCTCATCACGAGTGCGCTCGCCACGGGCCTGCGGTCGCTGGCGCGGCTGGCGGACGCTCCGCAGGGGCTGTCCCAGGGCGACCTCGCCCGCCACGTCGGCGTGCCGCCGTTCAAGATCCGCACGATGCGGCGTCAGCTCAACGCCTGGACGGCGTCGTCACTGGCCAGGGCGCTCGATGCGGTCGCGCAGGCCGACCTCGACGTCAAGGGTGGTGCGTCCGACCCGGCATTCGCCGTCGAGCGCATGGTCCTGCAGGTGGCCGCGGCCCGCGGTCGCTGACGTCGCGGCCGACAACGACGAACGCCCCCGGGTGGACCGAGGGCGTTGTCGAGCAGGAGACGTCAGCTCAGAGAGCGGAGGCCTTCTTCGCGATGGCCGACTTGCGGTTGGCGGCCTGGTTCTTGTGGATGACGCCCTTGCCGGCGGCCTTGTCGAGCTTCTTGCCGGCATCGGCGGCGAGGGTCTTGGCCTGCTCGGTCTCGCCGGCCTCGACGGCAGCGTCGAAGCGACGGACAGCGGTCCGCAGTGCCGAACGGACGGACTTGTTGCGCTCGCGCGCCGCCTCGTTCTGTCGGTTCCGCTTGACCTGCGACTTGATGTTCGCCACGTGGCTGACCTGTTCTCTCGTGCTGCTGGGTACGTGTGGAGTGCTCTGAAGAGTGTGTGGGCATGCCGACGGGCACGCGATCCGCCACTCTACCAGCGCCCTCGGCGCCGCCCCAAATCGTCGTCGAGCACCAGAGCTCAGTGCGTACGGCATCGAGCGACGAGGCAGTGAGGGGAGCCTGACCAGCAGGACCTACGACAATCGGTAGTAGTGTGCGCGGCATGCAGACGCTGTACGACATCCTGGTCTGGGTCCACGTCGCCTCGTGGGCACTCGTCGTGATCGGTTACCTCAAGGACGTCCGCGGGCCGGCCGTCAACGGGCTCATGGTCAACGGGCTGCGCGCCGCCTTCGTGCTCGGGATCGTCCTCGTCGGCCTCGCGTCCGGCTCGGACGCCGTCGAGCCGGACCCGAACAACGCGAAGGTCGCGGTGAAGCTGGTCGTCGCCTTCGTCGCGGTGGGTCTCGCCGAGGCCACCCGCAAGAAGGGTGCGCCCAATCCGATGGCCCATGTCGTGGCGGCGCTCGTGCTCGTCAACATCGTGATCGCGTACGCCTGGCGCTGACCCCCGCCCTGCTCAGCGAGCTCGAGACCCGTACTGGGTGGCGCGGCAGGACGGATGGGAAGATGGGCGCACCATGAGCCCTGCCCCCTCCGGTCCCTCCTCGACGCCCGTCCCCGGGTCCACTCCGCCCGCGATCCTGCGCAACTTCTGCATCATCGCGCACATCGACCACGGGAAGTCGACACTCGCGGACCGGATGCTGCAGCTCACCGGCGTCGTCGACGAGCGCGCCGCCCGGGCGCAGTACCTCGACCGCATGGACATCGAGCGCGAGCGCGGCATCACCATCAAGAGCCAGGCCGTGCGGATGCCGTACACCAAGGC
>JBQGDU010000099.1:0-24616 GCA_052039245.1 Aeromicrobium sp.
CGTCCATGTCCGTGCCGTCGACGAGTGCCTCGTACGTCCCGGGTGTGCCCTCGGAGTGCTCGACGGCGAGGGCCGTCGAGGCGTTGCCCTGCGGGTCGAGGTCGACCACGAGGACGCGCAGCCCCTTCGCCGCGAGAGCCGCGGCGACGTTCACGGTGGTCGTGGTCTTGCCCACCCCACCCTTCTGGTTCGCCACGACGAACACACGCGTCGTCTCCGGATGCTGCAGCTGTGGTGTGGCCTCGACGCGACGCGCCAGCTCGACGTGGTCCCGCGCCTCCGAGGCCAAGGGGGTCGAGACGTCGGCGTCGTGGGCTTCCTCGGCGAAGCTCGCGGCATCGGGCGGATGGGACGTCATGATGACTCCATCGTTCCACGTGAAACGTGCGCGCCCTGCAGCGGAGTCGATGTTTCACGGGAAACAACCCACTCGCGGCTCGGGTTCACTTCGTCACCTCGACGACGGTCGTCGGGATCTCGAGGTCTCCGTACGCACACACACGGACGTCCGTGGCACCGAGCCGACCCAACGCACGTCGAGCCGCGGCCACCTCCTCCTCGGCGGAACGACCCTTCAGCGCCAGAAGGACGCCGCCGGGCGCCACGAGCGGCATGCACCAACGGGCCAGCTTCTCCAGTGCTGCCACCGCGCGGGCCGTCACGACGTCGAAGGTCTGGTCGGTCTCCTCTGCTCGCGCGCGCAGCACCGAGACGTTGTCGAGGGCGAGTCGCTGGACCACTTCCTCCAGGAACGACGTACGGCGCAGAAGGGGCTCCACGAGGGTGACCTGCAGGTCCGGCCGGGCCATGGCCCAGACGAGCCCCGGCAGACCGGCGCCGGATCCGACGTCGGCGACGGTGGCGCCACGGGGCACCCGTGGTGTCACGACGCCGCAGTTCGTCAGGTGTCGATCCCAGAGTCGCGGGACCTCGCGCGGCCCGATCAGACCACGCTCGACACCTTCGGTCGCCAGGATCTCGGCGAACTCCTGTACCACCGGGAGCCGGTCACCGAACGTGACCACCGCGCTCTGCGGGGTTTCACGTGAAACAGACACGCTCAGGACGCCGGCAGCACGACGACGTGCCGCTGGCGATCCGCTCCCTCGGACTCACTCGTGAGCCCGGCGTCTGCCACGGCATCGTGGACGACCTTGCGCTCGAACGGCGACATCGGCTCCAGAGCGACGGACGGCTCGCCGGCGCGGACACGCACCACGGCCGCCTCGGCGACCGCCACGAGCTCTTCACGGCGACGCTCACGGAACCCACCCACATCGAGCATGAGACGGCTCCGCTCAGAGGTCTGCCGGTAGACCGCGAGACGCGTCAGCTCCTGCAGCGCGTCCAGCACCTCACCGTCGCGGCCGATCAGGTGCTCGAGGTCCCCACCGATCACCGAGACCGCGGCCCGGTCACCATCGACATCCATGTCGATGTCACCGTCGAGGTCGGCGATGTCCAGGAGCTCCTCCAGGAAGTCAGCTGCGGCGTCGCCCTCGGCCTCCAGGTTCTGCGCGTCCGTCACGAGCCCTTCCTTCCGTTCTTCTTCTTGCTGTTCGGGTTCTGGCGGCGGCCGTCGTTCTTCTGGTTGCCGCCCTGGTTCTTCTGACGTTCCTGCTCCGCCTGCTTGCGGCGCTGCTCACGCGTCAGGTTCTTCTGCTGGTTGCGCTGCTGCGGTGCCTTGGGCTCGGGCTGGGCAGGCCCCTCGTCGATGATCTTGCCCTTCTTGCGATCCCGATCCTGCTTGGCCTTGAAGGCCGGTGTGCCGGGGACCGGGTTGTTCCGGATGACGTAGAACTGCTGTCCCATGGTCCAGAAGTTCGTCGTGGTCCAGTAGATGAGGACGCCGAGCGGGAAGAACACGCCGCCCACCGCGAACGCGAAGGGGAGCACGTAGAGCAACACCTTCTGCTGCTGCGCGAACGGTCCCTCGAGCGCCTCCTTGGGCATGTTCTTGGCCATCAGCTGCCGCTGGGTGATGAACTGCGTGGCGCACATGACGACGACCAAGGTCATCGTGATGATGCGCGTCTCGACGTGCGACGCCTCGAGGAACGTGTCGGCGATGCGCCCACCGAGCAGCATGGCGTCCTGGAGGTTCTCGGCCTGCTCCGGACTGAGGAATCCCTTCGCACCATCGGCGCCACGACTGGCTGCCTGCTGCAGGACCCGGTAGAGGGAGAAGAAGATCGGCATCTGCAGCAGCAGCGGCAGGCATGAGGCGAACGGGTTGGTCCCCGTCTCCTTCCAGAGCTTCATCTGCTCCTGCGTCATCCGCTCACGGTCGTGGCCGTACTTCTTCTGCAGCTCCCGGATCTGCGGCTGCAGCAGCTGCATGTTCCGCTGGCTCTTGATCTGCTTCACGAAGAGCGGAATGAGCAGCGTGCGGACCGTCACCGTCAGGAAGACGATCGAGAGGGCCCAGGACCAGCCCGAGGACGGATCCAGGCCGATCAGGATGAACAGCTCGTGCCAGAGGATCAGGATCCCCGAGACCGCGTAGTACAGCGGGGTCATGATGACCGAGCCGATGGAGCCTAGGAAGTCGAGCATGCGTCTCCTGTGAGAGAAGGTGTGCTGACGGCGTCAGTGTCGCGACGACGTCGGGATCGAGGAGCCGGAACGGGGTCGAGCCCACCGTCCGCCCAGGGATGGCATCGGCCGAGCCGTCGTGCAGCCAGCCAGCTGCCGCGCAGGGACCCGTGCACCTGCACCGCCTCCAGGGCGTACGCCGAGCACGACGGGTAGTAACGACAGACCTGGCCGTACATCGGGCTGATCGCGAACCGATACGCCTTCAACAAGGCGATGAGGACGTACTTCACCGGCTACCTGCTCGGTGGAGGGCGATGTCCAGCTCATCGCCCAGACGGGCCGAGTCGCGCGTCGCGGAGGCCGGCAGTGCACGCACCACGACGCGCGATCCCTCGGGGACGTGCCCCAGACGTTCACGCATCAGGTGTCGCAGCCGACGCTTCACCCGATTGCGGACCACGGCGGGACCCACTGCCTTCGACACGACGAAACCGACGGAGGTGACTCCGCCGGTTCCGGTGACGACATGAGTGACGAGGGACGGTCCGCCGACCTTGCGACCACGGCGCACCGTGGTGGCGAACTCCCGCCCGTCGCTCAAGCGGTGGGCGCGCCCGAGCAAGAGCTCAGGCGGAGAGCTTGGAGCGGCCCTTGCGACGACGGTCGGCCAGGATGGCGCGGCCGGCGCGGGTGCGCATCCGCAGACGGAAGCCGTGCTTCTTGCTGCGACGACGGTTGTTCGGCTGGAAGGTCCGCTTGCTCACTGTTCAGGTCCTCACACGTGCGACGCGGACGGCCCGCGTCGGAAGTACTGGGTTGCAGAATCGGGGTGTCGACGCATCGCGTCGACGAAGCCGCTGCACGACCGACACCGGACGCCTGCGACCCACCCTTCAGGGGGTCGTGGGCATGCGGCGAAGGTCGTGCGGCACGACTTGACCACGGTACGGGGCGGGGTGTGGTCGGTCAAACCGACCCCGTCTACGGCATCACGAGTGTCGCTTCCACCCGACACGCCGACGCAGGTCCGAACAATCGTCCGCGCCGCTTGAACAGGCCCCCGCGACGCTGCTAGCGTCGCGGCTTATCGAGTTTTCCACAACGTTCGGTCCCGACGCCGATGCATGCACATCTTGTGGACAACAATGTGGAACCCACGATCCCCCAGGGAGAGCCGATGAGCGACGTCCAAGGCCAGGCGACACCTGATCTCCAGGCCCTCTGGACCGACGCCGTCGGCACACTCTCCCAAGGCGCCAAGGTCTGGGCGCACAACGCCGAGCCGATCAGCCTGCACGACGGGATCTTCATCGTCGGTGTGGCCGACGACCTGACGCGGGCCCAGCTGGAGTCTCGTGTCCGGCCCGCGCTCGAGCACGCCCTCAGCACCCAGGTCGACCGCCAGGTACGGCTGATCGTCACGATCGAGGAGACGCGCACCGAGCAGCCGCCGGCCCCCCACGGCCCGGACCACCACGACCACCCGTCGGCTCAGTCGATTGATCAACAAAGTGACAAGTCGACAAATGAGATGGCGATCGACTCCGAGCCCGCGGCCGACGAGGTCGACGAGGAGGGCGACGTCGGTGACTTCGTGCCCAGCTGGGCCCAGGCGCCTGCCGCGCGTCCACGGCGGACCACCGCCGTCGAGGCGCGGCTCAACCCCCGATACCTCTTCGAGAACTTCGTCATCGGCTCGTCGAACCGCTTCGCCCACGCCGCCGCCGTCGCCGCCGCCGAGGCTCCGGGGAAGGCCTACAACCCGCTCGTCATCCACGGCGACTCCGGCCTGGGCAAGACCCACCTCCTGCACGCCATCGGCCACTACGTCCTGAACCTCTATCCCTCCTCGCGCGTGCGGTACGTCAACAGCGAGGAGTTCACCAACGACGTGATCAACGCGATCAGTGAGAACCGCACCTCCCAGCTGCGGCAGAAGTACCGCGAGATCGACGTCCTCCTCGTCGACGACATCCAGTTCCTCGAGAACAAGGAGTCGACCCAGACGGAGTTCTTCCACACGTTCAACGCGCTGCACAACGAGAACAAGCAGATCGTGATGACGTCGGACCGTCCGCCCAAGAACCTGCGGACGCTGGAGGAGCGGCTGCGGAACCGCTTCGAGTGGGGACTGCAGACCGAGATGCTGCCGCCCGACCTCGAGACGCGCATCGCCATCCTGCGCAAGAAGGCCGAGCTCGAGAAGCTCACGGCCCCCGCCGACGTGCTGGAGTTCATCGCCAGCAAGGTCCAGACGAACATCCGCGAGCTCGAGGGAGCGCTCATCCGCGCCACCGCGTTCGCCAACCTGCAGAACCAGACCGTCGACCTCCAGCTCGCGCAGATCGTGCTGAAGGATCTCGTCGCCGAGGGCGAGGAGCCGGAGATCACCGTGGGCATGATCATGGCGCAGACGGCGTCCTACTCGGAGTTCAGCATCGACGAGCTCTGCGGCACCAACCGCAGCCGCAACCTCGTGCTCGCCCGCCAGATCGCGATGTACCTGTGCCGCGAGCTCACCGAGATGTCGCTGCCGACCATCGGACGAGAGTTCGGCGGCCGTGACCACACCACCGTCATGCACGCCGACCGCAAGATCCGCAAGCTGATGGCGGAGAAGCACGCGGTCTTCAACCAGGTCACCGAGCTGACCAACCGGATCAAGCAGCAGGCCCGTCAGTCCTGACGCCCTCGCCGTCCCTGCCCGTCGACGACCCTCTCCCGACATCGCGACGAGCCCGGTCGCCCCGCCGCACCGACATCGGTGCTGGTGAGGTGCGTGAACGGCCGTGCACTCGTGCACAGCTGGGGACGGCCCTGTGGGAAACCTCCGCAGCCTCGTGGACACCACCGGCCCCACCTGTGAACGCCATGTGAACCACATGAGGCCGTCAACAGCCGCCCTGTCCGGCTCCACGTCGCCACCCACAGGCGATCCACCGAGCAGAACCGCGCCTGACCTGCGACGACGACGGTTATCCACCGGTTCCACACGACCTACTACTACGACGACAGGTATACATGTCATCGTCCTGTTCGAAGTCACCTCGACGCCCCGACTGTGGAAGTCCCCGATCCGACTCTCCCGCACTACCTGCCTGGGCCCGGTCGTGGCAGGATTCACCACGTCGCCCGTTCAGTACCCGAGAGGCCCGCCCGTGAGATTCCGCATCGACCGCGACACGTTCGCCGACGCCGTCGCGTGGACTGCGCGAAGCCTGCCCAACCGGCCGAGCGTCCCCGTGCTCGCCGGCCTGCTCGTCGAGACGTCCGGTGACGGCCTCACGCTCTCCGGGTTCGACTACGAGACGTCCACTCGTGCCACCCTCCCGGCCGAGGTCTCCGACGACGGACGGGCACTCGTCTCCGGCCGGCTGCTGTCGGAGATCGTCAAGGCGCTGCCGGCCAAGCCGGTCGACGTCGCCCTCGACGGCACCAAGGTCCAGGTGACCTGCGGCAGCTCGCGGTTCAGCCTGCAGACGATGCCCGTCGAGGAGTACCCGCAGCTTCCCCAGATGCCCACCTCCACCGGCACGATCAAGGCCGACGAGTTCGCCACGGCCGTCGCGCAAGCCAGTGCCGCCGCCGGGCGTGATGAGATGCTTCCGCTGCTGACGGGCGTGCGCCTGGAGCTCGAGGGATCGACGATCTCCCTCATGGCCACCGACCGCTTCCGCGCCAGCCTGCGCGAGCTCGCCTGGTTCCCCGAGCGCGGTGACGCCTCGGCCCAGGCCCTCGTCCCCGCGAAGGTCCTCGGTGAGACCGCACGCTCGCTCGTCTCCGGCAGCGACGTCACGATCGCCGTCTCCTCCGGCGACTCCGGAGACGGACTCATCGGGTTCGAGGGCGTCGTCGGCAACGGCACGCGCCGCACGACCACCCGCCTGCTCGAGGGGGACTTCCCCCGTGTCCGACAGCTGTTCCAGGCCCAGGCGGAGACGGTGGCGTACGTCTCGACCTCCGAGCTCGTCGACGCCGTCAAGCGCGTCGCGCTCGTCGCCGAGCGCAACACGCCCGTCCGCCTCACCTTCTCCGAGGGTCAGCTCCTGCTCGAGGCAGGCAGTGGCGACGAAGCACAGGCCTCGGAGTCCATCGAGGCCTCCATCCAGGGCAACGACATCTCGATCGGCTTCAACCCCAACTACCTGCTCGAGGGCCTGGGCGTCATGTCCGAACCGGTCGTGCACCTGTCCTTCACGCAGCACACCAAGCCGGCAGCGCTCTCCGGAGTCCGTGAGATCGGCGACGACCCGGACGGTGCCTTCCGGTACCTCATCATGCCGGTGCGTCTGCAGAGCTGACCGCACACCGGCTGAAACACAGCACCCGCAGCACCGATATCAGGAGCGACCATGCACCTCGGACTCGTCGGCCTCGGCAAGATGGGCGCCAACATGCGGACGCGGATGCGCAAGCACGGCGTCACCGTCACCGGCTACGACCGCAATCCAGAGGTCAGCGACGTCGGTTCGTTGGCCGAGCTCGTCGACGCTCTCGAGTCACCCAAGGTCGTGTGGGTGATGGTTCCCTCCGGTGACATCACGCGATCGACCGTCGAGGAGCTCGTGGAGCTGCTCGACGAGGGCGACGTCATCGTCGACGGGGGCAACTCCCGCTGGACTGACGACGAGAAGCATGCCGAGCTCGCCGCGGCGAAGGGCATCGGGTACGTCGACTGTGGTGTCAGCGGGGGCGTCTGGGGTCTGGAGAACGGGTACGCGCTCATGGCCGGCGGCACCGACGAGGACATCGCCAAGGTCCAGCCGGCGTTCGACGCCCTGCGACCGGAGGGTGAGTCCGGATTCGTGCATGCCGGGTCGGTGGGCGCCGGGCACTTCTCCAAGATGGTCCACAACGGCATCGAGTACGCCATGATGCAGGCGTACGCCGAGGGCTATGAGCTGCTCGAGAAGGCCGGCCTGGTGGAGAACGTCACCGACGTGTTCGACTCCTGGCGCGAGGGCACCGTGGTGCGGTCGTGGCTGCTCGACCTGCTGGTCAAGGCCCTGCAGGACGACCCGGGGCTGTCACAGGTGCGCGGCTATGCCGAGGACTCCGGCGAGGGACGCTGGACCGTCGAGGCCGCGATCGACCACGCGGTCCCGGCACCGACCATCGCCGCCTCGCTCTTCGCCCGGTTCGTCTCGCGCCAGGACGAGTCCCCCTCGATGCAGGCGGTGGCCGCCATGCGTCAGCAGTTCGGCGGCCACGCCGTCCAGGCGGCCAAGGAGTCGGGTCACGACCCGAAGGACGTCTGACGTCACCCCATGCACGTCGCGCGCCTGGCCCTGCACGACTTCCGGTCCTACCCCGAGGTCGAGATCGAGCTCGGCGCGGGTCCCACGTCCTTCATCGGGGCGAACGGTCAGGGGAAGACCAATCTCGTCGAGGCGATCGACTACGTCTCCCGGCTGGACTCCCACCGGGTCTCCAGCGACACCCCGTTGGTGCGCGCCACGGCGGACGGGCCGGCCGAGCGCGGGGTGGTCCGGGTGGAGGTGGTGCGCGGAGATCGCACGGCGCTGCTCGAGCTGGAGATCACCCCGGGCCGGGCCAACCGGGCGCGGGTCAATCGTGCGGCACTGCCACGCGTCCGCGACCTCGTCGGCATCCTGCGTACCGTCACGTTCTCGCCGGAGGACCTCTCGCTGGTCAAGGGTGACCCGTCCGATCGTCGGCGGTTCCTCGACGGTCTGCTCGTGCTGCGCGCTCCGCGCCTCGCCGGCGTGAAGGCCGACTACGACCGGGTGCTGCGGCAGCGGAACACCCTCCTGAAGTCGGCTCGATCGAATCGACATGCCGATTTATCGACATTAGACATCTGGGACGACAAGCTGGTCACGCTGGGAGGCGAGCTGGTCTCTGCGCGGATGGCCCTCCTCGAGGACCTCGGACCGCACCTCACCGAGTCGTACCTGACGGTCGCAGCGAACGCCGCCTCCGACCGGCGTGAGATCACCGCGGAGTACCGACCCTCGGTCACGCTCGGCGGTGGCTCGCCGCACGACGTGGCCGAGGCGCTCAGGGCGGGTCTGCAGGAGCGTCGCAAGGACGAGCGTGACCGAGGCATCACCCTCGTCGGCCCGCATCGCGACGACGTCCACCTGGCCATCGGCGTCCTCCCGGCCAAGGGCTACGCGAGCCACGGGGAGTCCTGGTCCCTCTCCCTCGCGTTGCGTCTGGCCTCGTTCAGCGTCCTCCGCGACGACGACGAGGACGACCCGGTGCTCATCCTGGACGACGTGTTCGCCGAGCTCGACGAAGGCCGCCGTGACCAGCTCGCCACGCTCGTGGAGTCGGCGGAGCAGGTGCTCGTCACCGCTGCGGTGGCCGACGACGTCCCCAAGAACCTGCTCGGCACCCGGTTCCGCGTCGACTCCGGAACGGTGGTGCGTGATGACTGACGACCCGCCCGAGGAGGAGCGGGAGCCGCAGCGACGGCAGGTGGCGCACCCCCCGGATCCCCAGGACGGAACCTCGCCGGACTCGCCGCTCGACCCGCTCCACCTGGCGCGCCGCATCGCGGACTCCTACCGTGACGGTCCACCCGCCCGGCGGCAGGGACGACCGCGGGGACCGGCGTCACCGCGACGCCGTTCGCGGGAGGACCCGGTTCCGCTGTCCGATCTCGTGGGGGAGGTCGTCAAGCAGCACGGATGGGACTCGCGGCTCTCCGCGCAGCGGGTCTTCAGCGACTGGCCGGGCATCGTCGGCCCGGAGATCGCACAGCACACCACCGTGGCGGCGTTCGACGACGGCGTGCTCGAGGTGCGCACCGACTCCACCGCCTGGGCCACGCAGCTCAAGCTCCTCGCCCCTCGCCTCGTGGCCAAGCTCAACGAGGAGCTCGGTCACGGCTCCGTGCTGCGTATCGAGGTGGTCCCTCCCCGTCCGCCGTCCTGGAAGAAGGGCGGACGGTCCGTGCGGGGCCGCGGCCCACGCGACACCTATGGCTGAGGCCGAGGGAGACGGCTTCGCCTGGCGACCCGTCATCGTCGGTGGGTACGGACCGAACACCCTCTACGGCATCGCGGAGGGTGCCTTCCTTCCCGTCGCAGTGCTCACTGCACGCGGCCTCGGTGCGTCCGTCGGACTGGCTGCGGCCATCATCGTCGTCTTCGGTGCGGGGTCCCTGCTCGCCAACGTGCCGGCCGGACGGCTCGTGCGACGACTCGGAGAACGCAAGGCGCTGCTCGTCGGCGGCCTCCTCGGGACCGGAGCCGCGCTCGCCTGTCTCGTCGCGGAGCAGGTCTGGCTCTACGTCGTGGGAGTCTTCCTGCTCGGTGCCGCCGGCGCGGTCTTCAAGCTGGCACGGCAGAGCTACCTGACCCGGGTCGTGCCCTACCGCAGGCGCGCAGTGGCGATGTCGAGCCTCGGCGGCGTCTACCGCATCGGGCTGTTCGTGGGGCCGGTGCTCGGCGGCGTGGTCATCGCCCAGCACGGCCTTCGGGCGACCTTCTGGGTGGTCGCGGCGGGGATGGCACTCGGTGGACTGCTGGGCCTGTTCGTCTCCGCAGGCGCGGAGGAGACCGTCGAGGCCAGACCCGCGCGGGTGCTCGAGCTCGTGCGCGAGCACCGCCGGGTCTTCGCCACCGTCGGTCTCGGCGTGATGCTCGTGGGTGCGGTGCGGGCTGCGCGCACCGCGGCCCTGCCCTTGTGGGCGGACCACGTCGGACTCGCGCCGGAACAGACCTCGTTCGTCTTCGCCCTCTCGGCGTTGGCCGACGTCGTGCTCTTCCTCCCGGCAGGTCTGGCCACGGACCGGTTCGGCCGACGTGCCGTCTGCGTCCCGGCGATGGTGCTCACCGGAACGTCCCTCCTGGCGCTGCCGTGGACCGGGACCCTCGCGACCCTGGGTGTCGTCGCGGTCCTGCTCGGAGTGGGCAACGGATTCACGGCGGGAATCATCCAGATCCTGGGGGCCGACTACGCACCGCCGCACCAACGAGCCGAGTTCCTCGGCCTGTGGCGGGTGCTCGCGGACGTCGGCACGCTGGGCGGACCCGCGATCATCTCGATCGTGTCGGGTGCCGCGACGCTCGGTGTCGCCCTCACCGCGGTCGGTCTGACCGGTTTCTGCGGGGCGCTCGCGTTGCAGCTCAGCCTGAGGAATCCGCCCCGGGGATGACACCGTCGCCGATGCGCAGGCCAGGGACCGTCGTCGCGACGTCCTGAGCGGTGGCGCCGAGGTCGAGGGAGATCGCCCACGCGGTCCCGCGCACGTGCTCGGCGATCTCGCGGGCCCGGTCGTCGTCCACCCGCGACTGCGGCACCGAGGCGTTGACCGATCCCACCACATGACCCCCGGGGCCGAGCAGCGGTGAGGCCATCGAGTGGATGCCCCGGGTGCGCTCACCGTCGGACTGTGCGTAGCCGTCCGCGCGAGCGCGAAGGACCTGGGAGCGGAGCTCGCCGGGATCGACGATCGTGCGCTCGGTCAGAGCTGCGATCGGCGCCGCCAGGACGGCGTCGAGACTGCTCTCGTCGAGGCAGCACAGGATCGCCTTGCCCGGGGCGCCGTGCACCACGGGCGAGGGGACACCGATGTCGGTGTAGGTGCGGCGCAGCTCCTGGTGGCTCTCGGCCTGGTCGAGGACGACGCGCTGGGCGGGGGCGAGGAACTCGTGGACGGCGACGGTCTCGTCGATGAGGTCGCGCAGTGCGACGAGATGCGGACGGGCCGTCAGACGCAGGTTCCCTCCGGTGGAACCCCGGCTGGCGAGAGCCTGGAGCAGACCGCCGAGCCGGTACCGACCCGATGAGGTCTGACGCACCAGGTCGTGCTGCTGCATCGCCACCAGAAGACGTTGGGTGGTGCTGGTGGCGAGCGACGTCCGGCGGGCGATCTCGCTGATGCCGAGCTCGGAGTCGGA
Organism: Aeromicrobium sp.; assembly: GCA_052039245.1. Classification (GTDB taxonomy): domain Bacteria; phylum Actinomycetota; class Actinomycetes; order Propionibacteriales; family Nocardioidaceae; genus Aeromicrobium. The sequence continues at coordinate 11,412 of JBQGDU010000099.1, forward strand.
CTCGCGAAAGGCACTGAGGATCGCCACGGCACGGTCGATCGCCCGGACACCGGTCTCCTGACTTCCTGCACCCATGACTCTGCTCCCCTCGGTCACTCCCCCTGGTGGAGCCACGCCTCAGTGCCATCCCACCCAGCGGTACTCATCTTCCCATATTTTTCCGAGAAGCCTTGACGTGACCCGAGACACACTTCTAGTCTTCCCATTGATCAGTAAATAGCATCCCGCTAGACGGGAAACACGAAGGAGTGACATGCGGCCACTCGAAGGCTTCCGGGTCCTCGACCTGACGCGCTTCCTCTCCGGCCCCTACTGCACGATGGTGCTGGCCGAGCTCGGAGCCGACGTCATCAAGATCGAGCAGCCAGGCACCGGTGACGACTCCCGTCGCATGGCCCCCAAGGCCCACGGCGAGAGCTACCCCTTCGCGATGCCGAACCGCAGCAAGCGGAGCCTGTCCGTGGACCTGAAGAGCGACGAGGGGCGACAGGTGTTCCACCGGCTGGTGGAGGACGCCGACCTCGTCATCGAGAACTTCCGTCCCGGTGTGGTGCAGCGACTCGGGATCGACCACGAGTCGCTCAAGCAGGTCAGGTCTGACCTTCTCTACTGCTCCATCAGCGGCTTCGGACAGACCGGCCCGTACCGCAACCGTCCCGGCTTCGACATCATGGCGCAGGGGGTCGGCGGCTTCCTGAGGATGACCGGTCAGCCCGACGGCCGCCCCACCAAGGTCGGCATCGCCATCAACGACATCGCGGCCGGGGCGACGGCCATCTACTCCATCCTCGCGGCCGAGCTCGGACGACGAACCACCGGCGAGGGCCAGTACATCGACATCTCCCTCGTCGACGCCGGACTCGCCTGGACGGTCTGGGAGTCCGGTGCGTACTTCGGCAACGGTGAGGTGCCCATGCCGACCGGCACGCGGCACCGCCGCTCGACGCCCTACCAGGCCTACCGGACCGCTGACGGCTACGTCACGATCGGCGCCAACACCGACCGCCTGTGGGCACGTCTCGTGGAGGAGGTGCTGAAACGCCCCGAGTGGCTCACCGACCCGCGCTTCGCGACGCTGGAGGACCGGATGGCCAGCATCGACGTCCTGGAGCAGGAGATCGAGGCCATCACGAGCACCGAGCACACGGACACCTGGGTCGACCGGCTCGACCGCGCGGGCGTGCCGGGCGGTCCGGTCCTCACCTACGACGAGACCCTGGAGAACGAGCACGTCGTCGCGCGGGACATGGTGGTCGATCTCGAGCACCCCATCATCGGGCCGATGCGCACGATCGGGGTGCCGGCCAAGTTCTCCGACCTCGACTTCGAGGTCCGTGGGCCCGCGCCCTGGTTGGGCCAGCACACCGCGCAGATCCTCGCCGAGGCCGGGTACGACGCCGAGGAGCTGGAGCGCCTGGTGACCACCGGCGTCGTCTTCGACCAGCACCCCGAGCTTCACGCCGCACCAGCAACGGATGGGGCCGTGGGCCCCGTCCTGTCGAAGGAGGACTCCTGATGACCAAGCAGATCACTGCCAGCGTCGAGAACGCCGTCGCCACCGTCACGATCGAGAACCCTGCCGGGCGCAACGCGATCTCGCTCTCGATGTACGAGTCGTTGCCCGGCATCCTCGGTGCGCTCGACGCCGACCCGGCCGTCCGGGTGATCGTGCTGCGCGGCGACGGACAGACGTCGTTCGCCTCCGGAGCCGACATCAGCGAGTTCGAGCTGACCCGCAAGGACGCCGACAGCGCTCGCGCGTACAACGAGAAGGTGGCCGGCGCCGAGCACGCGCTGGAGGCGTTGACGAAGCCGACGATCGCGATGGTCCACGGCTTCTGCATCGGGGGCGGCTGTGGGCTGGCCCTCGCCAGCGACCTGAGATTCGCCGACACCAACGCACGGTTCGGGATCACGCCGTCGAAGCTCGGCCTCGTCTACAGCCTGGAGAGCACCCGCCGGCTCATGGACGTCGTGGGGCCGTCGCGAGCACGGTGGATCCTCTACTCCGGCGAGCACATCCGGGCGGCGCAGGCCGAGCGGCTCGGACTGGTCGATGAGCTCCACGACGTCGACGACCTGCAGAAGCGCACCTACGAGTTCGCCGAGCTCATCGCCTCACGAGCACAGTTCAGCGTCCGGGCGTCCAAGCAGATGGTGCGGCTGGCCCAGGGCGGACAGTTCCGGGACGACGACGTCACGACCGACCTGCGGAACTCCTCCTTCGACACCGAGGACTACGCCGAGGGTGTCCGCGCCTTCATGGAGAAGCGACCCGCGAGGTTCACGTGGTCATGAGCGAGCCGTCCACGACCGCCCCCACGCACCGGCGCGACGAGATCGCGCGACGCGCGGTCGAGCGCGCCGTCGCCGAGGCCGAACCGGAGTTCGGCAGGTTCTTCCTGGCGCGGTTCCTCGACCTCACGATCACCTACGACGACCAGGCTCGCACGTGCACCGTGCAGCTGCCCTGGGCCGAGCACCTGTGCAACCCGCAGGGCTCGATGCATGGCGGGATCCTCGCCACCGCACTAGACATCTCGATGGGCCACCTGGCCAAGCGACACGTCTCCACGAGCGTGACGGTCGAGATGCAGCAGCGCTTCATGCGCCCCCTGACCGGGGACGGACGATGCGTCGCCAGCCTGCTGACCGCCGGGCGCCGACTGGTGCACGCCGAGTCGAGGCTCTTCGACGAGCAGGACCGACTCGTGGCCGTCGCCACGGGCTCGTGGTTCGTCCTGCCCACCCCTGCGAGAGAGGAACAGTCCGCATGATCGCCATGAAGAAGCTGGTGGCCGGCATCGCCGGTGCCGTGCTCGCCCTGTCCACCGCCGCGTGCAGCGCCTCCGGGAGCGGAGGGGGTGACGGCGACTACCCGAGCGAGGACCTGGACTGGACGATCGCCTTCGGCCCGGGAGGTGGGAACGACATCATGTCCCGCAAGCTAGCCGAGATCATCGAGGCGGAGGACCTCTATCCGGGGAACATCGCGCTGGAGAACCGGGAGGGTGGCAGCGGGGCGTCCGGCTGGAGCTACCTGTTCAGCCAGTCCGGCGACGGGTACGGCGTCTCCACGACGTCGGGGTCGTTCCTGACCACCCCCTTGCAGGCCGACACCGGCTGGGACTACTCCGACTTCACGCACATCGCGCTGCTCGCCGCCGACAACAGCCTCCTGGTGGTGCCGGACGACCGCGACATCGACACCTTCGAGGAGTGGGTCGCCTTCGCCAAGGACAAGGGACGCGTGAAGGTCGGCGGCATCGGCACGGTGAACGTCGACTACATCCTGCACGCTCTCATCGCCGAGGCGCAGGGCTACGAGATCGACTACGTGCCCTTCAACGAGGAGGGCCAGATGCAGACCTCGCTGATCAGTGGGGCGCTCGACTCGGTGATCACCGGGCCGGGCTCGATCATCGGGCAGGTCGAGTCCGGGGACGTCGTCCCCCTGCTCTTCACCGGACCGGAGCGGCTCGACGCCCTCGAGGACGTGCCGACCGGCGAGGAGCTCGGCATGACCGACCTGCCGTCCATGCCGCGCGGGTTCATCCTGCCGCCCGACGCGCCGGAGGAGGCCGTCGAGTACTGGACCGAGACGCTGCAGAAGGTCGTCGAGACCGACGCGTGGGCTGATTACCTGGAGCAGAACTACCTGGTGGAGGACGTGCGGTTCGGCGACGACTTCACGGACTACCTGAAGGAGACGATCGCCGAGTTCGAGCAGACCCTCTCCGACCTGGGTGCGCTGTGAGCGGGACCGTGACCCCCACGTCGACGACCGTGCCCGCGGCGCAGGCACCGGCTGACTCGGCGGCGGGGCGAGGCCGATGGATCTCTCCCAAGGCCTGGTTCCTGCTCGGGACCATCGTCTTCTTCGCCGTCTACACCGAGATGGCCTTCGACCTGGAGTGGCGTACCCAGGCCGGTCGGATCGGTCCGGGATACTTCCCGCGCATCATCGGCGTCCTCGCGATGCTGGTGGCCGCCGCGAACCTCGTGCTCGACCTGCGCTCGGAGACCCACGAGGTGGTCGAGCTGGAGGACGAGGTCGGTGAGGCCGCCGAGCACCTCGGTCGGCACCTGGGCCTCATGTTCGTCTTCGTCGCGATCTGCGCGGTCTTCATCAGCGTCCTGGTCACGGTGGGAGCGATCCCCGCGACCGCGGTGTTCCTGCTGGTGACGCTCCTGCTGCTCGACCCCGCCCACAAGGTGCGCGCCGTCGTCCTGGCCGTGGCAGTCACCGCCTTCATGTACCTCAGCTTCGAGGTCGCACTCAACGCCGGGCTCCCCGGCGGCATCCTCGACCACTTCTGACAGGGAGGCACCTCATGGATGCGTTCTCCAACCTGGCCAACGGGATCATGACGATCCTGACGGTCCAGAATCTGCTCCTGCTCTTCGCCGGAGTGATGCTCGGCATGATCGTCGGGGTCATCCCGGGGGTCGGTCCGTCGGCCGGCCTCGCGATCCTCCTGCCGGTGACCTTCGGGCTCGACCCGACCGGTGCCATCGTCATGCTGGCGGCGGTCTACTACGGAGCCATGTACGGCGGGACCATCACGTCGGTCCTGATCAACACGCCCGGTGAGTCCGCCACGGTGGCGAGCACCTTCGACGGGTATCCCCTGGCCAAGAAGGGCAGAGCGGGGCCCGCCCTCGTGATGGCGGCCGTCGGCTCGTTCGTGGCCGGCACCGTGGGAGCGATCCTGATCAGCTTCCTCGCGCCGACGATGGCGTCCTTCGCGGCCACCTTCGGGCCACCGGAGCTGTTCCTCGTCGTCGTGGCCGGTCTGCTGACGCTCATCGTCATCACGCAGGGCAACCGCATGCTCGGCGCCCTCTCGGCCCTCATGGGATTCGCCATCGCCACGGTCGGCATCGACATCGGCGGTGGTCAGCAGCGCTACACGTTCGGCTCGGTGGAGCTGATCAACGGCATCGACTTCATCCCGGTGGCCATCGGGCTGTTCGGCGTCGGCGAGGTCCTGCACACGATGTGGAAGGGCGGGCACCTGGAGAAGCTGGCCTTCTTCGGCGTCAGCGCCCGCTCCAAGGGCTTCTGGCCGACGAAGCGGGACTACCGAGAGAACGCCGCGCCGATCGCCCGGGGCTCCGTGCTCGGCTTCACGGTGGGCGTGACCCCCGGTGCCGGCGCCACGGTCGCGTCGCTGATGTCCTACAACCTGGAGAAGTCGGTCTCCAAGACGCCGGAGAAGTTCGGCAAGGGGCACATGCCGGGTCTCTCCGGACCGGAGTCGGCCAACAACGCCGCCTCGACCGGATCGCTCGTGCCGCTGCTGACGCTCGGCATCCCCGGCAGCGCGTCCACGGCCATCCTGGTGGGCGGGTTCCTGATGTGGGGCCTGCAGCCCGGGCCGTTGCTGATGGAGCAGAACCCCGACTTCGCGTGGGGCCTGATCGCCAGCATGTACCTGGGCAACGTGATGCTCCTGCTGGTCAACATCTTCTGCATCCCCGCGTTCGCGAGCATCGCCAGGATCCCGTTCAAGGTGCTGGGCCCGATCATCATCGTCTTCTGCGCCTTCGGCACCTACGCCGTCAACGCGAGCCTGCTGGAGGTGCAGATCATGCTGGCCTGCGGGGTGCTCGGATTCTTCATGCGACGCTACGGGCTGTCTCCCGCGGCGATGGTCATCGCCCTCGTGCTCGGACCGCTCGCCGAGGAGTCCCTGCGCCAGACGATGATCATCTCCGACGGCAGCTTCGGCATCTTCCTGGAACGAGGGACCTCGCTCGGCATCATCGTGCTGATGGTCTTCCTGGTGACCGTCCCCGTCCTGGGGGGCAGGATCCGCTCGGGCATCTCCCGCGCGGTCTCCACGATCGGGCGTCGTCGTCGCGAGGACGCCCCGGAGCGAGAGTCGGTGGACGTCTGATGGCCTACGAACGCACCGGCCCGCTGCACGGGATCAAGGTCATCGACCTCAGCCGTGCCCTCGCGGGGCCGTACGCGACCATGATGCTGGCCGACGCCGGAGCCGATGTCGTCAAGATCGAGCCGCCCGGCGGGGACGACAGCCGGGGCTGGCTGCCGCACGTGGACCGCGGCGGTGAGCGGGACTCGGCGTACTTCCTGAGCGCCAACCGCGGCAAGCGGTCCGTCGTGCTCGACCTCAAGGACGACGTCGACGCCGACCGGCTGCGGTGGCTCGTGGCTGACGCCGACGTGTTGGTCGAGAACTATCGGCCCGGCGTGCTGGACCGGCTCGGTCTGTCGGTCGATTCGTTGCGCAGGATCAACCCCCGGCTGGTGACCCTGTCGCTCACCGGCTTCGGCGCTTCCGGCCCGGAGAGTCACCGTCCTGGCTTCGACCAGATCATCCAGGCCGAGGCCGGCCTCATGTCCCTCACCGGTGAGCCGGACGGTGGACCCCAGCGCGTCGGGCTGCCCATCTCCGACATCCTCGCGGGGATGTTCGGGGCCTACGGCGTCGTCAGCGCGCTCCACGAGCGGGAGGTGACGGGACGTGCGGCCCACGTCGACGCCTCCCTGCTCTCGGCCGTCGTGGGCGTCCACGTCTTCCAGGGCGCCGGATGGCTCGCCGCGGGCAAGGAGCCGGTCCGTACCGGTAACCGGCATCCGTCCATCGCTCCGTACGGAGTCTTCAGCTGCTCCGACGCCGACATCGTGGTGGCGGTCGGCTCGGAGTCCCTGTGGCGGCGCTTCGCCGACGCCATGGGCGTGGATCCCCAGGCCCCGGGCAAGGCCACGAATGCCGAGCGCATCCTCCGGGTGGAGGAGCTGACCGAGGAGCTCGGGCGGCTGTTCTCGACGCTGACGGCCGAGGAGGCCCTGGGACGCCTCGACACCGCTGGCGTGCCTGCCGGACGCATCCGGACGGTCCCGGAGGTCTACGACTGGGAGCAGGTCCGCGCCAACGGGCTCGTGACCAGCGTGGAGCATCCGCGTCTCGGCCGGGTCGAGCTGCCCGGTCCCGCGGTGCAGTGGTCCACGCAGGTCACCCGGCCCGAGACGGCACCACCGGACCTCGATGCCGATCAGGAGAGCGTCTTCGCCCACTATCCCCGTCAGGAACGCCACAGCGCATGAGTCAACGCATCGCCGTCGTCGGAGGCGGCATCGTCGGAGTCGCCATTGCCCGCGACCTCGTCCGCCGAGGGCACGACCTCGACGTCGTGGTGTACGAGAAGGAGGACCGGCTCGCCGCCCACCAGACCGGCCGCAACAGCGGCGTCGTCCACGCAGGGCTGTACTACGAGCCCGGCTCGGCCAAGGCGACCCTGTGCCGACGCGGCGTGGAGCTGCTGACCACCTTCTGCACCGAGCACGGGGTGCGCCAGGAGCACTGCGGGAAGGTGCTCGTCGCGCTCGATGAGCAGGATCGCTCGCGGCTCGCCGCGATCCAGCAGCGCGCCACCGCCAACGGAGTGCCGGGCGTACGGGTGCTGGACGGCGCCGAGCTGCGAGAGATCGAACCGAACGTCTCGGGCATCGCGGGTCTGCACTCGCCGTCGACGTCGATCGTCGACTTCGCCGAGGTGACACGGGCGCTGGCCGCCGACGCCGAGGACCACGGCGCCACGTTCCGGCTCCGGGCGGAGGTGACGAGCATCGAGCAGGGGTCCGACACCGTGTCGGTCGTCGCGAGTGGCGCGGCCGAACGTTTCGATCACGTCGTGCTGTGCGCGGGCCTGCAGGCGGACCGGGTCGGCTCCCTGGCCGGTGACGAGGGAGAGCCGTTCGTCGTCCCCTTCCGGGGTGAGTACTGGCAGCTTCGTGAGGACCGTCGGCATCTGGTCAACGGGCTGGTCTATCCCGTGCCCGACCCGCGCTACCCGTTCCTGGGCGTGCACATCACGCCGAAGGTCGGGGGCGAGGTCCACATCGGCCCGAACGCCGTCCTGTCGATGGCCCGCGAGGGCTACGACTGGGGATCGTGGTCACGACGGGACCTGGCCGAGCTGGCCGGCGAGAAGGGCTTTCGCCGGTTCGCCCGGAGCCACTGGAGGACCGGTGTCGTGGAGGTCTGGGGCTCGCTCAGCAAGCGCGCGTTCGTCCGCCGAGCCCGGGCCTACCTCCCTGACCTGCAGATGTCCGACGTGGTCCCCGGCCCGAGTGGGGTCCGTGCGCAGAACCTCACCGGCGACGGCGAGCTCGTCGACGACTTCCGCATTCACCGACGCGGCCGGGTCCTGTCCATCCGCAACGCGCCGTCGCCGGCCGCCACCGCAGGGCTGGCGATCGCCGAGCAGGTCGTGTCCACGGAGCTGAGCGAGGCGCTGCGATGAACGAGCACCTCCCACCGGGCACGTGGGCCGTCCTGGCGACGCCGTTCCACTCCGACGGGACGCTGGATCTCGGGTCTCTCGCGCGCGAGGTGGCGGCCTTCACCACCCCCGGGGTCGTCGGGCTGGTCGCGCTCGGCGTCTTCGGCGAGGCGGCCAGGCTCACCGAGCTCGAGCGCGCCGAGGTCGTGCGCACCGTGCTGTCCGAGACCGACCTTCCAGTGGTGGTCGGCCTGCCGGGACTGACCGCAGAGCAGGTGGCAGTGCAGACGGACACGGTCCTCGACGCGGCACCCCGGCGCCCGCGGGCCCTCATGGTGCAGGTGCCGTTCGCCGAGGCGAGCAGCTCGATCGTCAACCTCATGGCAGTGCACCTGCGCAGTGGACTCCCGGTCGTCGTCCAGGACTATCCGGTCGCGTCGGGGGTGATCGTCTCGACGCCCCTGCTGCGCAGCATCGTGCAGGGTCTGGGTGACGTCGTCGCTGCCGTCAAGGCGGAGTCGCCGCCGACGAGCGCGGCGATCGCCGAGCTCGTCCCGTACGTCGACGCGCCGGTCTTCGGCGGGCTCGGAGGCGTCGGGCTGCTCGATGAGCTGGCGGCCGGGGCGGCAGGAGCCATGACCGGGTTCAGTCATCCCGAGGCGATCTCCGCGACGGTCGCCGCTCATCGCGCCGAGGGGTCTGCGGCAGCGCGTCGGGTGTGGGCGCCATGGTTGCCGCTCGCGAACTTCGAGGGTCAGACCCGCATCGGACTGGCCCTGCGCAAGGAGGTGCTGCGTCGCCGCGGGATCTTCGCCGACGCCGCGGTGCGGCCGCCTGCGCCCGGGGTGCCCTCGGCCCTGCTGCCCCTGCTGGAGGACCATCTCGCCAACCCCGACCTGAGGAGCTCTCCATGGATCTCGGCCTGACCGGACGTACTGCACTCGTGACCGGAGGAACCGGTGGCCTCGGCCGGGCCACCGCGATCGCCCTCGCCGAGGAGGGAGCCCGCGTGGTCGTCCTCGGGCGACGGGCCGACGTCGCGCAGGAGCTCGCCAGTGAGCTGGGCAACGGATCGATCGGCGTCGCGGCGGACCTGGGCGACGTCGAGCAGCGCCGTGCTGCCGTCCAGCGCGTCCGCGACGAGGTCGCCGACGTGGACGTCCTCGTCCTCAACGGTGGTGGTCCCGCACCGGGCACGGCCGCCGAGCTCACGAGTGACGTCGCCGCCTCGGCCGTCGAGGCACTGCTCCTGCCGCACGTCGACCTCGTCTCGGCGTTCGTCCCGGCGATGAGGAGGCGCTCGTGGGGCCGTGTCGTCGCGATCGGCTCGAGCGGCGTCCAGCAGCCACTGCCCAACCTCGCCGCCTCCAACATCGGCCGGGCGGCCCTCGCGGGTTACCTGAAGACGCTCGCGGCAGAGGTCGCCACGGACGGCGTCACCGTCAACATGGTCCTGCCGGGTCGGATCGACACCGACCGCGTGCGTTCCCTCGATGCGGCGGCGGCCGAGCGTCGGTCCCAGGACGTCGAGACCGTCAGGGAGGCCTCGAAGGAGTCGATCCCGATCGGTCGCTACGGCGATCCGGCGGAGTTCGGCGCCGTCGTCACCTTCCTGGCGTCCGGCCCCGCGGGCTACGTCACCGGCGAGCAGGTCCGCTGCGACGGCGGCCTCGTCCGCCACCATTGAGTCACGTGAGGAGAGCTGTATGAGTCTGGGGTGCATCCGCATCGATGGTGGCGAGGAGATCGCGGTCCACGTGGGTCCTGCCGGCATCGTTCCCGTCGAGGACCTCGTCCCTGGGCTCGGTGACGTCATGGGCGTCATCGAGTCCGGCCGGTACGCCGACGTGCGACGCCTGGCCGCGGAGCTGGCGCCTGGCGACGTGCTGCGGGAGGCGGACGTCTCGTTCGCCCCGCCGTACCGTCGACCGCGCAAGATCTGGGGCATCGGCCTCAACTACCGCGAGCACGCGGGCGACCTCTCGGAGTCGGTCCCCACCGAGCCGGCGTCGTTCATGAAGGGCGACCACACGATCATCGGGCCCGGCGATCCCATTCCCGTGCCGAGCCTCAGCGAGCGGACCACGGCGGAGGCGGAGATCGGACTCGTCATCGGGCGGGAGACCCGGCACGTCAGCGAGGACGAGGCTCTGGACCACGTCTTCGGCGTGGTGACGGTGCTGGACCAGACCGCCGAGGACATCCTCGAGCGGAACCCACGCTTCCTGACGCGCTCGAAGAACTTCCCCGGGTTCTTCGCCTTCGGACCTCTCGTCACGCCACTCGATGAGCTGGAGGGCTTCCGGCGCGATCTCGGCGACATCGAGGTGCGCACGGTCGTCAACGGCGAGCTGCACCGCGCGAACACCGTGGATCACATGACGTTCTCGCCGGCGCACCTCGTCAGCGTGCACAGTGACGTGATGCCGCTGTTCCCGGGTGACGTCATCAGCACTGGCACACCCGGCGCGGTGCACGTGCGTCCTGGTGACGTCGTCTCGTGCGAGGTGCCTGGCGTCGGCTCGCTGACCAACCCGGTGGTCCAGGGCACCTGAGGCGTGGCTCGGGGCCGCGTCCTAGGTGCGCGTGCGGCGGCCGCCAGGGCTGACGGCCACGCTCATCAGCACGATCGCGACCGCGATCGCCCCTGCCATCGCGGTGAGGACGAGTGCGGCCTCGGCGAAGCCGCTCCATCCGTAGGACGGGCGGACACCGATCGCGACGAGGGTGATCCCGGCGGCGGCCGCCCCGAGGGGTGCGAGGAACCAGCCGGTCAGCTCGCGCGGGGACTCCTCGCGAACGACCAACGCGGCGGCCGCCGTCCAGACCAGCGCCACGAGCACCGCGCCGACGACGTCGGAGGGACGGTGCCAGCCCGCCACGACGGTCGAGGCACCGGTCATCGTGACGGCGAAGGAACCGCCCAGGACGACGAGCGGTCGTAGGGCTCGTGGGGCAGCGACGAGTAGCGCCGCCACGCCAGCAGCGACCACGGTCGTGTGGCCGCTCGGAAAGCTGTTGGGTGCCGCGACGTAGCCGTCGATCCGCTCGAGCACGCCGTGCTTGAGCACCTGGGTCGTGATGTTGGAGCCGGCCAGCACCGCCAGCGCCGCCACCGCGGCCAGGACCCGACCACGGACCAGGGCCATGGCCACGCTGAGCACCGCCACGGCGACGATCGCGCTGATGGAGACGTATCCGAGCATGCTGAGCACGGTGAGCTGTGCCTGCCGACCGGCGACGACCGTGTCCATGGCGGCCTCGTCGAGCGCCTGCCCACGACCGGTCCGGAGCACGAACCACGCCAGCAGTGCAAGGGCGGAGCCGGCCGCCAGGAGCACGACCGCGCGCGTCACCGCAGGCGTCCCGGCGCGGCCGGTCGTCTGCGTGGGTGCGGTCATGGTGGACGTCATCACTCCTACGATGCCAAAGTTCACCTACGGGTGCGAGCCGGCCGGAACGTGTTCCACCGGGCTCCTGGTCGCCCGCCTCGTGGGACGACGCCGGTGGGCTGGACGCCGACGGCCCACAGACCGCTCGACCCCCCCGACGACCGATGCGGGGTTCAGGACAGGGGTCGAACGGGCGCGAGAGGCCGCTTCTCGTCGCTCTCAGCACCGTTCCTTGACGCGGACACGGGCTCCCTGTGGAGGGCGCGGTCGCTCAGCCGCACACAATCGCCCGTATACTGGTTCAGTGACCTCCACACCTGAGCAGCCCGACGCCCCGCAGACAGCCTCAGGGACGGAGGGTGGCTACGACGCCAGCAACATCCAGGTCCTCGAGGGGCTGGAGGCAGTCCGCAAGCGGCCCGGCATGTACATCGGCTCCACCGGCGAACGTGGCCTGCACCACCTGGTCTACGAGGTGGTCGACAACTCCGTCGACGAGGCCATGGCCGGCCACGCCACCGGCATCGAGGTCACGCTGCAGTCCGACGGCGGCGTCAAGGTCGTCGACGACGGCCGCGGCATCCCCGTCGACATCCACCCCACCGAGAAGATCCCCGCCGTGACCCGCGTGCTCAAGTCGCTGCACGCCGGCGGGAAGTTCGGCGGTGGCGGGTACAAGGTCTCCGGCGGCCTGCACGGCGTGGGCATCTCCGTCGTCAACGCGCTGAGCACCACCATGCACACCGTCGTGCGTCGTGACGGGTTCGTCTGGCGGCAGACCTTCGAGAGCGGGGTCCCGACCGCAGAGCTCGAGAAGGGTGAGACCACCGACGAGACCGGCACCACGCAGACCTTCTACGCCAACGCCGAGATCTTCGACACCACGACGTACTCCTTCGAGACGCTCAAGACGCGTTTCCGGGAGATGGCCTTCCTGAACAAGGGGCTGCAGATCACCCTGCGCGACGAGCGTGACCTCGGCATCGCCGATGCCGACGGTGAGGACGACGTCGAGCGCGAGGTCACCTTCCGCTACGACGAGGGTCTGGTCGACTACGTCAAGCACATCAACGCCGGGACCTCCAAGGCTCCGCTGCACAGCGAGATCATCTCCCTGGAGCGCGAGGAGGAGGCCAACGGCATGTCGCTGGAGCTCGCGATGCAGTGGAACGTCAGCTTCAGCGAGTCCGTCCACACCTTCGCCAACGCGATCAACACGCACGAGGGCGGCACCCACGAGGAGGGCTTCCGAGCGGCCCTCACCTCCACGATCAACCGGTTCGGCGAGAACGCGAACCTGATCAAGAAGAAGGAGGACCGCCTCACCGGGGACGACATCCGCGAAGGGCTCACCGCGATCATCTCGGTCAAGCTCACCGAGCCGCAGTTCGAGGGTCAGACCAAGACCAAGCTCGGCAACACCGAGGCCAAGGGCTTCGTTCAGCAGGTCATGAACGACGAGCTCGCGGCGTGGCTGGAGCGCAACCCCAACGAGGGCAAGACCATCGTGCGCAAGAGCATGGACGCCGCCGCAGCGCGGATGGCGGCCCGCAAGGC
>JBQGDU010000100.1:0-1954 GCA_052039245.1 Aeromicrobium sp.
GACCCCACGACGGCATCAACGGTTCGAACCAGCCCCTCGATGACCAAGGGTGAGGTCTGCCCAGCGTGGTCTCGGTACGCCGTCGAGACCGGGTCATGCCCGGTCGCCGATCCCTGAGGGACAGGAGGTCTTCGGAGGGGCGGTCGTGGTTTCGATACGTTCCCGCCAGCTCGTACCTCGCGGCGAGAACTACTCAACCACCGAGGCGGGGCCGAGTCCGAAGCTCGACCACCCGCGACCGACGGGAGGTCTTCGGAGGGGCAGTCGTGGTTTCGATACGTTCCCGCCAGCTCGTTCCTCGCGGCGAGAACTACTCAACCACCGAGGCGAAGCCGAGCTCGAAGTTCGACCACCGAGGCAGGGCCGAGCTCGAAGCTCGACCACCGAGGCAGGGCCGAGCTCGAAGCTCGACCATCGAGGCAGGGCCGAGGTCGAGGCTCGGCCACCGTGGTGGGCGACCTCAGAGGAAGGGCAGGCCGAGGAGCTGGCCGCAGACGTGCACGATGGGCGCGGGGAGGGCCACCGCCAGGGCGCCGGGGAAGCCCCACGTGTCCGCCGCGTGATGACGACCCGCGGACCAGGCCCGGCCGAGCACCTGGCCAAGGACGGCGAAGACCGCCGACGTCATGCCGATCACCACGCCGAACAGTGCCGTGGTCACGCCGTCCAGCAGCACCGTGGCCAGGACGGAGCCGCCGCCACCAGCGATCAGTGCCAGGGAGGCAGCGAACACGCGATCGATCGGCAGGGCCCACACCAGGAGCGCAGCCGCGATGCCGACCGCGCCGACGATGACCACCTCAGCCCCCGAGGCGGCCCGCGACGCCGCGATCCACGACGCCGCCAGAGCAGCGAAGACACCCAGCGTGACGGCGTGCCCGGTGGTGGCCACCAGACGAGGCCGACCATCGCGTCGCAGCATCTGAGCCAGCAGCGAGAGCAGCACGGCAGCGGCCACGGCGAGCAGAAGGCCCGCCACGACGCCATTGCTGACCATCCCCTCGCGCCCCGCACGAACACCCTCGGGGCCCACCAGCAGGCCTGGCCACGTCGTGAGCACGACGGCGACCAGACCGCCGACCAGTGCCGGCCAGAACCGCGGCCCGCCCTGCGCACGTCCGCGATCATCCGGTGGGCTCGGGGCCGCCGCGATCAGACCCTGCACGACGAGCACCGCCGCAGCGACGAGCAGCGCCACCTCGGTGAGCGAGGCCAGGACCAGCAGTCCCAGGAGCGCCGTCGAGAGCAACGAGGCCCGGGTGCGGGACACGCCCGGCCGGGACGCGAGACGGGAGACCGCGGTGGACACGTCCGAAAGCATGACAGGTGGGATGTCAGATCGGGGTCAGCCACCAGCGAACGGCCGCAACAACTCTCCCGTCCCACCCCCGCGCAACGACAGATCAGCGTCAGCCGGCAGCGAACGGCGGCAACAACTCCCCCGCCTCACCCCGCTCAACGACCAATCAGCGTCAGCCGCCGGCGAACGGCGGCAGCAGCTCCACCGTCTCGCCTCCGCTCAGCACCACCTCGTCCTGGGGCTTGGCACCCACCGGCACCTCCCCGACGAGTACCGAGCAGATCTCCACGACGTCGGCGAACCGGCGGTTCCCGGGTCTGGCCGCCACCACCTCATCGAGCACCGACGCGAGGGTGCGACCACCCTCGTCCGAAACCTCCACGACGTCCTGCTCGACGCCCGCCGCCGCCCGAGCGGCAGCCCAGTAGCGGACTGTGACGTGCTTCGCATTCGCGACACCTGCTGGAGACATGGGAGACACATGCCGTATTCTCGTACATGCGCAACGAGGCCACGGTGAGACTCACCTGGCCTCTTTGTATAGGACCTGGAGGAACCTGTGTCCCATCTGTTGCTGCTCAGCAAGAGCAATCAGTCCTCGGTGGAGGTGCTGCCCGCCCTTGCGCTGCTGCCCCACACCGTCAAGATCCTGCC
>JBQGDU010000101.1:0-24116 GCA_052039245.1 Aeromicrobium sp.
ACAGCGGGTGGTCGAAGGGCACTCGCTCGAACTCGAGCGGCCGGGACTCGGACAGGAGCTCCGCCCACGTGATGGCCCGTGCGGGTGCCGGACCGTCGGGCCTGAGGTAGGGGAGCCAGACGAGCGTCTCGACGCTCGGCAGGGCGTCGACGATGGCCGCCACCTCGTCGGCTCGGTCGATGTCCTTGGTGCCGTAGCGGTAGCCGTCGACGGCGAGGACGACCGTGGGCTCGGTCTGCTGCCAGCGGTCGACGACGCTCTGCACGCCGAACTCCGGCGCGCACGAGCTGAAGATGGCACCGAGGCTGGCCGTCGCGAGCAGCAGCACGAGGGTCTCGGGGATGTTGGGGGCGTAGGCCGCCACTCGGTCACCGCGCCGTACCCCGTGGCGCACGAGTCCGGCGCGCGCTCGGGCCACGGCGTCACGGAGCCCGGCGGCGGTGAGGTCGACGTCGTCGCGCGTCTGCGAGCGTGAGCGGACCACCACGTCGCCGTCCGCCCGGCCCGGGAGTCGGAGCATGGCCTCGGCGTAGTTCAGGCGTGCGCCGGGGAACCAGCGTGCGCCGGGCATCGAGGCGTCGGCGAGGGCGGGGGTGCCGCTGCCGTCGTGCGGGACGTCGAAGTGCTCCCAGACGGCGGTCCAGAACGCGTCGAGGTCCGCGACGGACCAGCGCCACAGCTCCTCGTACGTGGGTTCCGGCGGCGCGCCGTGCCGGACGGCGTCGGCGGCGAAGTCGAGCATGCGGGGACGTGCGTCAGCCGCGGGACGCCACAGGACGTCGGTCACTCGGTGACCTCGGACTCCGACGGCGACGTGGTGGCGATGGTCGTGAGCAGCAGCGCGACCGCGTAGGAGGCCGAGGTGAGCAGCGGGACGAGGAGCCAGGCCCACGGGCCCGAGGCGAGGTCGAGGAAGAACATCAGGATGGCGATGAGCACCAGGAAGACGGCGAGCAGGGAGACGGTGGCGGCGTTCGCCACGCGCAGCGCGCCGAGCAGCCGGGCACCCGCCCAGACGGTGAGGACCGCGAGCGTCACCACGACGAGCCCACCCCACAGTCCTCCGCCGGAGGACGTTCCGCGCGTCAGCGTGAAGAGCAGGCCGGACAACCACCCGACGGTCACCACGAACGCGCCCAGCAGAAGCCCGACCACGAGGGCGGACCGCAGGGGCGGCTGGGCGGGAAGGCGGTACGTGCGCGCGTCCCAGTAGCGGTTCGAGACGCCCTGCTTGCTCCTGCTGGCGGCACGCCGGAGCCAGGAGAGGCCGGCGGTGGCGCCCCGACCGCTGCGCTGCTTCCACTGGCTGCCCGTCTGGCGGACCTTCCCGAGATCGATCGAGGGCCTGCGAGTGGGTGCTGCCGGAGTCGGCTTCGTCTCGACCGTGGCCTTGGCGCCGACCGGACGCGACGTGCGCGCGGCGGAGGTGCGCTGGGTGGTGGCGGGGCGCACGACGGTGCGCTTGACCACCTTCTTGACCACCCGCGGCTGCCCCGGCCGCGGTGCCGGCGTCTCGTCGTCAGTCATCGCTCAAGTGTGTCACAGCGCACGGGATCCTCAGGCGTCGTTGTGAGTCCTCGGCGTCGACCGGGCACTCGTTCGCGGTGTGCCGCGAGCGCCGTCGTCGTGGGCATCCGTCAGGCGGTCCCGTGGCGAGTGGTGTGCTGCCGGCTGGCCGTGAAGGTCGTTCGCATGTCGCCGAGACCCTCGACCCACGACTCCAGCACGTCGCCGGGGGCGAGATAGTGCTGCGGGTCGCGCCCGTGGCCGACGCCGCTCGGCGTGCCGGTGAAGATGAGGTCTCCTGGATGCAGCTGCAGGATGGCCGACAGCCGTGCGACGAGCTCCGGAACGGAGAAGATCAGGTCGGTGGTGCGCGAGGACTGTACTTCGACACCGTTCACTCGACATCCCAGAGCCAGGTCGTCGGGGTCCTCCAGCTCGTCGAGCGTCACCACCCATGGGCCGGTCGGGCCGAACCCGGGGAAGGACTTGCCGATGCTGAACTGTGGCACGGGCTGGACGAGCTGTCGGGTCCGCTCGGAGAGGTCCTGGCCCACTGTCAGACCGGCGACATGGTTCCAGGCCTCGTCCGCGGCGACTCGGAACGTCTCGCGTCCGATCACCGCCACCAGCTCCACCTCCCAGTCGACCGTCTCGGTCGGGAGCTCCACCGTCGCGTGGGGTCCGACGAGCGAGTCCGCGTACTTGGTGAAGACAGACGGTTCGGGAGGGAGGGGGACACCGCTCTCGGCGGCATGTGCGGCGTAGTTGAGACCGATGGCGAACACTTGTCGGGGGCGCGGCGCGGGAGCGCCGAGCTGTTCGATGTCGATGATCACGTCAGAAGGGCCGTCGAACGCACCAGCCCATCGTCTGAACTCCTCCCACTGCGCGTAGACCGCCTGGGGGTCATGGGAGAACAGGCCGCCGCTGGCACGTTCGACGTCGATCGCGCCGTCGTCCCTCACCAGCACGAGACGATCCTTCAGATTGGCGATGCGCATCAGTTCCCCTTGGGTGAGTTGGTGTCGGTCGATTCGGTGCGAAGACCAGCGGTCGTCTCGGCGTCCACGTCGTACGAGCCGTCGTGCAGCGCGACGCCGAAGACTGCTCGCGCCATCTGTCTGCTCACGTACCCCTGCCGGACGTCCTCGGCGACGCGTTCCACCGGGCGCTCGTGCGCCGGGCCGTATCCGCCACCGCCGCCGGTGCGCAGCACGTAGGAGTCGCCCGGTTGCAGCTGGACGCCGAAGGTCTTCCCGGTCCCGGTCTCGAGGGGTAGCTCCGGGCCACCGCCGCGACGGATCGTGAGGTTGTTCGGCAGGCCCTCTCTCGCTCCGAACAGCCCCCACGGGGCCGACTGGGTACGCTCGATCTGCGCATCGAGCCGGGAGGCCGGCAGGACCCGGCACTCCTGGACGACGCCGAGTCCTCCGCGCCAACGGCCGGCACCTCCGGAGTCGTCGCGCAGTGCATACCGTTCGATCACGACCGGCTGCTTGAGCTCCATGGTCTCGACGGGGGTGTTGTGCGTGTCGCCGTCGTTGACGCAGATCGTGGCCGACATGCCGTCCGAGTCGCTCTTGGCGCCCCATCCGCCGCCGACGAGGCCACCCATTTGGTAGAACGCCCTGCGCTCTGCCCCTTTGCCGACGTGACCCGTCGCTGTCACGATGCCGAGGTCGGCGTGGTGGCCTGCCGCGACGAGATCCGGCACCGCCCCGGCCAGCGCCTTGATGATCGTGTCGACGACCGTCATCGGCACCGTCATCCACCACCGCATCGCGGCGGGCTTGACGGCGTTGACGATCTTGTTCTGAGGCAACACGACGTCGAGCGGATCGAACGTGCCGTCGTTGATCGGACGGCTGGTCGGGGCGACCAGCATGGTGAAGGCCACTTGCGCCGCGGAGACACCGGCCGTTCTGCCAGAGTTGTAGAAGCCGTCGACCTGGTCTCCGACTCCGCTGAGGTCGACCTCCATGCGCCGTCCGTCGATCGTCACGGTGACCTCGATGGGGATGGGGCGGTCGGAGACCCCGTCGCCATCCATGAAACTGCACGCGGTGTAGATGCCGTCCGGGATGCTTTCCACCGCGTCCGCGGCGCCGAGGGCGGCGATGCGCTGTACCTCCTGCGTCGCGGCGAGAACACGATCGGGACCGTGGAACTGCATCGACTCGTGGAACCGGTGCGCTCCGGCGCGTACCGCGCCGACCTGGGCGCGCAGATCGCCCATCGCGAGGTCGGCGTCGCGCACGTTCATCTCGATGATCCGCATCAGGTCGTCGTTGGGCTCGTCCTCGGTGTAGAGCCGCATGATCGGGATCTGCAGGCCTTCCTCGAAGATCGAGGTCGTCATCCCCGTCGCGACCCCGCCGATGTCCATCCAGTGCGCCATCGACGAGGTGAACGCGACGACCTCCCCGTCGACGAAGACAGGCATCGACAAGATGATGTGGTTGAGGTGGCTCCCGGTGATGTAGGCGTCGTTGGTGATGTAGATGTCGCCCTCGCGCATGTCGGCGACCGGGTAGACCTTGAGCGTCTCCTCGATCGTCGCGCTCATCCCGCGCACGAACATCGGCAGTCCGAGACCGATCGAGAGGGTTCGGCCGCGCGCGTCGAACAGCCCGACCGTGAAGTCCAGGGCCTCGTAGATGATCGGGTTGTAGGCCGCCCGGACGAGCTTGATCTTCATCTCCTCGGTCACTGCGACCAGGGTCTGGCGAACGAGCTCGGTCATGACAGCGTCGCCGACGGGCGAAGCGGTGGTGGGCATCGTGGTCCTCACTGGTCGACGTCGATGATCAGGGCGCCCGACGGATCGACGTGCAGGACGTCTCCCGGCCGCAGGAAGGTGGAACAGGTCGACTCGACGACGACCGCCGGCCCCTTGACGTCGGCGCCGGCACCGAGCTCCTCGCGGGCGAAAAACGGAGTGACCTGCCAGCCTTGAGCTGCGTTCACGAAGACCCGCCTCCTCATGAACGGTTCTGCGGGCCCGGTCGCCTCGACGAGGGGGGCGATCTGCGGCTTCGGTTGCACCAGACGGCCGACGGCGCGCAGCGTGACGATTTCGGCCGGCCCGTCGTCGGCGTGGGAGAACATGTTCGCGTGGGCGGCGTCGAACCTGGTCCTGACGGCCGAGAGGTCGTTCGCGAGCTCGTGCCGCTCGACCGGGACGGTCACGGTGTGCTCCTGGCCGACGTAGCGCATGTCGGCACTCAGCTCCAGGACCATGTCGTCGCCGAGCTCCCCGCGGATCTCGACGTCGATCTGTTCGGCCAGCTCGACCAGCTCGGTCTGGGAGCCCTCCGACAGCGGCGTCACCTGGGTGCGCGAGCGGTGCGACTCGACGTCGGTGAACAACATCCCGTAGGCGCTGAAAACCCCTGCCATGCTGGGGATGATGACCTTCGACATCCCACAGGCACGCGCGACCTGGGTGGCGTGCACGGGACCGGCGCCCCCGTAGGCGCACAACGTCATCAGGCTCGGGTCGAGACCGCGTTGGACAGTGACCGTCGAGATGGTGTGTGCCATCGAAGCGACTGCGACGTCGACGATGCCGAGCGCTGCCTGTTCTAGGTCGATGCCGAGCGGCTGCGAGACGTGTGCCTGCACGGCCTCTCGGGCCTTCTCCTCCTCGAGCACCAAGCCGCCGGACAGCGGGGCGTCGGGGTGGAGTCGTCCCAGGAGGACATTCGCATCCGTCACCGTGGGTCGTTCCCCGCCGAGACCGTAGGAGGCCGGACCGGGCACCGAACCGGCGCTTCGCGGGCCGACCCGGAGCTCGCCGTACGTGGTGACCTCCGCGAGGCTGCCTCCGCCCGTGCCGACCTCGTGGATGTCCATGACCGGCACCTGCAGGGGAAGGCCCGAGCCGTACCCACCGAGGAAGTACTCGTGCGAGAGGCGGGGCACTCCGTCCACGACGACCCCGGCCTTGGCGGTGGTCCCGCCCATGTCGAAGGCCACCAGGGAGTGGATGCCGATCGAACGCGCCATGGATGCTGCGCCGATCACTCCGGCGGCAGGCCCTGACTCGACCAGCGTCACCGGAGAGTCCCTGGCGACCTGCGGGCTGCTCAGTCCGCCGTTCGACTGCATCAACGACAGGCTCCCGGTGAATCCACGGTCGGCGAGGCTCTCCTCCATGGCGTCGAGATAACGAGACATACGTTGGCCCACGTAGGCGTTGGCCACGACCGTGGACGTGCGCTCGAGCTCCCGGTACTCCCGCGAGACCTCGTGCGACGCCGTCACGTAGGCGTTGGGCATGAGCTCGTCGACCAGGCGTTTGGCCTCCTGCTCGTGGGAGGGGTCGGCGAAGGAGTGCAGAAACGCGATGGCCACGGCCTGCACTCCTCGCTCCTGCAGATCACGCACGGCCGCGGCCACGGACGAGGGGTCGAGCTCACGTCGGTAGGACGGGGAGATCCGCTCGTCGATCTCGAGGCGTAGGGACCGCTCCACGAGCGGGGTGTGCTTGACGAATCGCAGGTTGTAGGCGTCGGGGCGATTGACTCGGCCGATCTCGTAGACGTCGCGGAACCCTCGGGTCGTGAGCAGTGCGGTGCGAGAGCCAGTCCGTTCGAGCAACGCGTTGATGACCACGGTCGAGCCGTGGACCACGGCCTCCAGGTCCCGGATGTCGCCGGAGGCTTGGAGCAGTCCGTCGACGACTCCGTCGGTGAAGGACGGTGTGGTCAGCACCTTGGCGATGACGACCTCGTTCCGGCTCGGGTCGAAGACGACGACATCGGTGAAGGTGCCGCCGATGTCGGATCCGGATCGTAGGGACATTGAGCTTCTCGCTTTCACGGGCGTCAGTGGTCGTTGGCCGGGCGTCCACGCAGCACGAGAGTCTCGAGAGCGGTGACGGCGTAGAACAGGATCAGCGTCAGGATCGAGAGGACCGCGACACTTGCGAAGGTCAGAGGCGTGTCGAGGGATCCGGCGCCAGCTTGGGCGATGTACCCGAGTCCCTGACTCCCCGCGAAGAACTCGCCGACCACGGTGCCGATGGCCGAGAAGGTGATCGCGAGCTTCATGCCGGCGAGCAGGTTCGGCAGTGCGTTCGGGAACCGCACCTTCAGAAACAGGCGCGTGGGCGTGGAGCCCATGACGCGTCCGAGGCGGATGAGATCGGCGTCGATCTCCTTCAACCCGAGAGTCAGGTTGACGATGATCGGGAAGACGGCCAGGGACACCGCGAGGAGGATGTTCGTGGTCGACCCGAAGCCGAACCAGATCAGCAGCAGCGGCGCGATCGCCACCTTGGGGATCGCCTGCGACACGACGAGTACGGGGAAGACGAGCTTCTCTACGATGCGTGACGCGGCGATCGCGACGGCGATCGGGATGCCCACGGCGAGGGAAATCAGGAATCCGAGGATGACGTCCCTGGTGGTGATCACGGCGGCGTCGAACAGCAGCTCTCTGCGATCGACGATCGTGGAGACCACTGCTCCGGGAGAGGGCAGGATGACGGCCGACGGCTGCAGCAGCAGCACTGCTAGCTGCCAGGCACCGACGAGCAGAAGGAGTGAGGCGATCGGCCAGGCCGCCGCCTCGACCTTGTCACGCAGGCCGCCTTCCCCGCCGGAGTGCGCCGTGGTGGTCTTCGGCGAGGCCGGGATCGTCTCCGTCACGAGGCAGCCTCCAGTGCGGCGCGGGCCTGGCGAACGTACGAACCGAGACTCGGGTCGGCGTCCGGCCAGGTGGATCGCGGCCGGGACTCCGGGACGTGGATTTCGGCGATCACCCGCCCCGGGCGGGGAGTCATCACCAGCACCCTGTCGGCGAGGAAGACCGCCTCGTCGATGCTGTGCGTCACGAACACGACCGACTTGCCCGTCTCGGCTGCGATGCGTCCGAGGTCCATAGTGACCTGCTCGCGGGTGATGGCGTCGAGGGCGCCGAAGGGCTCGTCCATCAGCAACGCCGGGGGATCGTGCACGAGGGCGCGACATATCGCCACCCGCTGGCGCATTCCCCCGGATAGCTCGTGGGGCCGCTTGTCGGCGAAGCCCGCGATGCCCACCAGCTCCAGCAGTGCCATCGCGCGCTCACGAGCATCGGGTGGTCGATGCCCGCGGAGGTCGAACTGGAGCAGGATGTTGTCGATCACCGATCGCCAGGCGAGGAGGAGGTCGCGTTGGAACACGACGCCCGTCGTGATGTTGGGCCCGCGCAGCACGCTGCCCTCGATCAATGCGCTCCCGTCGGTGGGTTGCTCGAGTCCGGCCAGGATCGACAGCGCGGTGCTCTTGCCGCACCCGGACGGTCCAACGAGGGCGATGAACTCTCCGCTGCCGATCGTGATCGTCACTCCGTCGAGAGCGATGACAGGATCGCTCCTGCGCGGCCGGTAGACCTTGCTGACGTTGTCGAGCAACGCATAGTCGCCATCGGTGACCTCAGAGCTCAGCACGTCCCCGCCTCCACTGATCCGTCCTCGAAGAGCTCGTTCGTGAAGAGCGTCGCTGGGTCGATGTCGCTCTTCAGGAGCCCCGCCTCGCGGAACGTGGCGACAGCGTCCTCCCACTGTGCGAGGTCCTCCGGGCCGGCGTCGCCGGGCTCGTTGCACCGGAACTCCTCCCACCCGAGGAGCTGCTGTTCTGCGGCCTCGTTCGCCTGGACGGTGGGGACCGCGTCGGCGAGAGCCGCGACGGCGTCTTCCGGATTGGCGACGGCCTCGTCGAAGGACTTGTAGGCCGCGCGCAGGAACGCGGCCACGGTGTCCCGCTCCTCCTCGAGGTACTCGGGCTGTACGACGTAGCTGTAGTCGGGGACGTTGACCCCGGCATCGGCGAACAACAATCCACCCGAGGGGCGATCCGCACCGACGACTGGCTGGGCGAACGGCACTGACGTGAGCACTGCATCGCCCTGCCCTCCGCCGTACGTGGTGAGGAGGGCTGCTGGGTTGACGTTCACGAGACTGACGGAGTCGGGGTCCACTCCCTGTTGGTCGAGCACGATCGGTGCGATGGAGTTGTTCGGGCCGCCGGCGACGGTCAGGACGTCCATCCCGCTGAGGCCATCGAAGCCGGCAGACTCCTCGGCTTCGGGGACGACAAAGCCGAAGGTCGACTTCTGCACGACGCTGCCGACCGAGGTGACCTTCTGACCTTGGCCGGCGCTGAGGATCACGTTCGTGCCCGCTGTTCGACCGATTGTCACGTCACCCGCGACCACGGAGTCGACGACGGCCTGGGCCGTGCGGCCCGGCACCAGGTCGAGCTCGATCCCCTCGTCGGCGAAGTAGCCCTGGTCGATGCCGTAGAAGATGTACGCATCGGTGCCGTTGTAGGCGAAGTTGGGCTGATAGGTCACCTGGGTGAGGTCGCCGTCGCCGGAGCTCTGGCCGCAGGCGGCCAGAGCGCCGGCCGTCGTCGCCGCTGCCAGCAGTGCCAGGGCCCGCTTGGTCATTCGCTTCATGTCAGTTTCCCGCCTGTCGTGGCAGACCGAATGTGGTGCCGGTCACAGAAGAACGATCCATATCCTTCGATGGCTCGATCGCTTTGTCAAGAAGAAATCGATTATTAGCGCCGCCGTGAGCTTCAGATCTAATTGTTGACCAAGACATCTATCGTCGATAGTGTCGGGGGCTGTGAGGACTCGACAAGCGACGCGCGTGGAGAGCGCCTACGACAGCCTGCGCACTGGGATCATCGAGGGCGACCTCGAGTCCGGGAGCCGCTTGAAGGTGGGCGAGCTCGCAAAGCATCTCGGAGTGAGCGGTGTGGTCGTGCGGGAGGCTCTGACGCGTCTGACCGAACAGGGCTTCGTCACCTTGGAGCCACGGTTGGGCTTCCGGGTCATGCGGCTCACGTCCGGGGACCTGATCGACCTCACGGCCACGCGGGTGCACGTTGAGTGCTTCGCCGTGGCCGAAGGGGTTCGCAACGCCTCCGTCGCGTGGGAGTCCGATGTTCTCGCAGCGCACCATCTGCTTTCGAGGACGCCCCTGGACCGTGGCACTCGTGGAACGAGCGTGGACTGGGCGACGGCCCACCGTGACTTCCATCTGAAGCTGATCGAGGGTTGCGGGAACCGCCGTCTCATCGCGACGGCGCAGTCGCTGCGCGCAGCTGCCGAGGTCTACGTTCAGCTGTCGCGGAGGTTCGAGGCGCAGGCCGACCGGGACCCTGAGCGCGAGCACCGGGAGATCGTTGAAGCGGTGCTCGATCGGGACGCGGCTCTCGCGTCGGAGCGCCTGGCCCGGCACATCCAACGGACGACGGATGGCATGTTGGAGTGGCTCCGCGAGCAGGAGGGTTCTGAGGAGCTCGAGCGCGAGTCCTGACGGTTCCTCACCGGGGACCTTCGAGCACCGTCGAGCTCCGGACGAGAGCGGCCGGACCTGAATTTCAGGTCCGGCTCGCTGCGAAGTCCCTGGAGAAACCTCGCCGTGTCGGGGTGACAGGATTTGAACCTGCGACCTCGTCGTCCCGAACGACGCGCGCTACCAAGCTGCGCCACACCCCGGTGCGTCCACCCTCAGGCGGACGACCTCGGAGAGTCTATCCCAGTGAGGGTGAGGAGCGTGGCCTCGGGTCGGCACGCGAATCGCACCGGCGTGTACGGCGACGTGCCGAGCCCGGCGGAGACGTGCATCCATGAGGGGTCGTGTCCTGACACCTGGTGCGTGTGCAGGCCTCGGGCGCGGCTGCGGTCGAGGTCGCAGTTGGTGACGAGGGCGCCGTAGAACGGCACGCGAAGCTGCCCACCGTGCGTGTGCCCGGCGAGGATCAGCGGGTAGCCGAGGGTGTTCCACCGGTCGAGCACGCGCAGGTAGGGAGCGTGGGCGACGCCGATCGCGAGGTCCGCGGACGCATCCGCCGGCGTCTCGTCGAGCTCGTCGTACTCCAGGTGCGGGTCATCGACGCCGACGAAGGCGAGCCGGCGACCGTCGACCTCGAGCTGGGCGTGCCGATTGTTGAGATCCAGCCAGCCGCGCTCGGTGAAGGCCGCGCGCAGCGCGTCGAACGGCAGGGTGGCGGGCCGCTCCCAGGAGCCGCCGGCGCTCTTGCCGGTCCCCCCGGTGAGGTACTTGAGCGGGTTCTTGGCGACGGGCGCGAAGTAGTCGTTCGAGCCGAAGACGAAGACGCCGGGTCGATCGAGCAGCTCGCCGTAGGCGTCCAGGACGGCGTCCTTGGCGTCCAGGTGGGCGAGGTTGTCACCGGTGTTGACGACGAGATCGGGCTCGAGGGCGGCGAGACCCCTCAGCCAGTCCTGCTTGCGTCGCTGGCTCGGCGTCATGTGCGCGTCGGACAGGTGCAGCACCCTCAGCTCGCGCGAGCCCGCCGGCAGCACCGGTACCGTCGCGTGACGCAGCGTGAACCAGCGGGTCTCCAGCACGGACCAGCCCAGCCCGGCCACGCCGGCGGCGAGCAGGCCCAGGGGCACGGAGGTCGTCGTTCTCACCGG
Source organism: Aeromicrobium sp. (assembly GCA_052039245.1). Taxonomy (GTDB): domain Bacteria; phylum Actinomycetota; class Actinomycetes; order Propionibacteriales; family Nocardioidaceae; genus Aeromicrobium. Next base: position 10,945 of record JBQGDU010000101.1, read on the forward strand.
ACCAGACTAGGCAGCGTCTGCCAACTCGCGCGAGCGGGCCGGGCGGCATCCGCGCCCGTCTGACAAGGAGCAGGAGGGCGGCATACCGGGTCGTACGTCAACCGACTGGGGGCACCTCCCTGCACGGAGCGCAGCGGAGTGCTTGGGGGCTGACGCCGTCAGGCGGGATGCGGGGTCGTCCGGACGCCGCGTGGAATTGGCAGACACTGCCTGGGCCGTGGCGGGGTTGCCGTCGTGCACGGCCGGGCACCGGCCCCGTCGCCGGCCGGGCTTCCGACGCCTGAGTGAGAGGATGGCGACATGGCAGAGCTCAAGGACCGCATCCGGGCCGATCTCACCGCGGCGATGAAGGCACGGGACAAGATGCGCGCCGGAACGCTGCGGATGGTGATCGCCGCCATCATGAACGCCGAGGTGGCGGGTCAGCAGGCTCGCGAGCTCACTGACGAGGACGTCGTCGACGTGCTCACCTCCGAGAGCAAGAAGCGGCGCGACGCAGCCGAGGCGTTCGCCGGCGGAGGCCGGGACGAGCTCGCCGAGAAGGAGCAGCAGGAGGCGGCGATCATCGCCGAGTACCTGCCCGAGCCGCTGAGCCCCGCGGAGATCACGTCGATCGTCTCCGAGGCGATCGCGAGCACCGGAGCGGCCAGTGAGGGCATGCGCGCCATGGGCAAGGTCATGGGAGCGGTGCAGCCACGCACCAAGGGGCGAGCCGACGGCGCCGCCGTCGCCGCCGAGGTCAAGCGTCAGCTCGGCGCCTGACCCGTCCGACCAGGACCTCCGTCGACCGGCGCCGACGCACGTCAGTCGCGCCCGCGGCCTCCACCGCGACCCTCGCGACCACCGCCGCGGCCGCCGCGATCGTTGTCGGCGTTGCCGCGACGGTCGTCGTCACCGCCTGCAGCCCGCGGTGGCGGCGGAGCGCCCTGGGCGGGGTTCTGGAACCGCTTGCCGTCGAGGTACCGCTCGATCGTCCCCATGGCGTCCTTCCACATGGGGCCGGAGAGCGAGCTGCCGCCGGCTGAGTTGAAGTCGACCGGGCGTCCCTTCAAGGTGACACCGACGAGTCCGCGCTCTCGGCCGTTGCGCGTGGCGCCGGCGATCATCGAGGCGGTGGCGATCTCGGGCGTGTAGCCGACGTACCAGACGGCCTTGCTCTCGGTGGTGGTGCCGGTCTTGGCTGCGGAGTCGACGCCGAGCCCGGTGCCGTTGTTGTAGCCGAAGCCGCCGGGCTGCTGGACGCCTCGCAGGATGTCGTTGACCTGCGCGGCGATCTCCTTGCTCATGACGCGCTTGCAGTCCTTGGGGTACTCCTTGACCGACTCGCCGTTGACGTCGAGGATCTCCGCCACCGGACGCGGCTCGCAGAAGATCCCGCCGGAGCCCGCCGTGGCGTAGGCGTTGGCCATCTCCAGGGTGCTCACCGGCGAGACGCCGAGGGTGAAGGACGGGAACTGGAAGTCGCTGGCGTTCGTGATGCCCATGTCCTCGGCCGCGCGCACCGTGGCGCACAACCCGGCATCGCGCTCGAGCTGTGCGAAGTAGGTGTTCACCGACTGCCGCAGCCCGGTGTACAGGTTGAAGTTGCCGGAGCCTGTGGAGTTCTTGATGTTCCAGGGGCCGGTGCCGTCACCGTCGCACGTGAAGTAGGTGCCCGGCGCCATCGTCATCGTCTGCGGCGAGTTGTACCCCTTGCCCGTGCCGAGTCCCTCCTTGAGAGCGGCCACGGTGGTGAACATCTTGAACGTCGACCCGCCCTGGAAGCCGAGCGACTGTCCGAACTGCTGCGGCACGGAGAAGTTGAGGAAGGTCTGTCCACCCTTGCGGTCGGTGCCCATGGGCCGCGACTGCGCGACTCCGCGGACGTTGCCCGTGCCGGGCTCGACCATCGCGAGCGAGCCGACGGCGCGATCCTTGGCGCCGACCCGGTTGCGGACGGCCTTGTTGGCCGCCTCCTGCATCCGGACGTCGATCGTCGATCGGATCGTGAGACCGCCGCGCTCGAGCTTGGCGCGCCGTTCCTCGACGTCGGCACCGAGCGCCTCCTCGGCGAGCAGGTACTGACGGATGTAGTCGCACGAGAAGGCGGCGACGGACTCGACGCAACCGTTCGGGAACTGCGTGATCTTCAGGCTGAGGTCCTCGGCGATGAGCTCATCGGACTCGGCCCGGTCGATCTTGCCCTGCTGGGCCATGACGGCCAGGACGGTGTTGCGACGCTGCAGTGCGCGCTCGGGGAAGACGCGGGGGTTGAACTCGTCGGGGTTCTGGACCAGGCCGGCGAGGGTCGCGGCCTCGCGGATGTTCAGGTCCGCGGGGTCCTTGGAGAAGTAGTGACGGGCCGCGGCGGAGACACCGTGTGCACCGTCGCCGAAATAGGCGATGTTGAGGTACTTCTCGAGGATCTCGTCCTTGGACAGGCGCTCCTCGAGGTCGATGGCGAGCTTCAGCTCGCGCACCTTTCGCGCCACCGTGACCTCGGTGGCCGCGCGTTGCTGCTCCTCGGTGACGGCCTGCTGCAGGAGGGTCAGCTTGACCAGCTGCTGGGTGATCGTCGATCCGCCCTGGGTCCGGCCACCGGCGGTGTTGTTCAGCAGCCCTCGCATCGTCCCTTCGAGGTCGAGGGCTCCGTGCTGGTAGAACCGGTTGTCCTCGATCGCGAGGATCGCGTCCTGTGCGTTCTCGGAGATCTCATCGAGCGGGACGTCCTGCCGGTTCTCCTGGTAGAAGTACGCCAGCAGGCTGCCGTCGGCCGCGAGCAGCCGCGTGGTCTGCGGGTTCGGCTGGTCCTCGAGTGTCAGGGGCAGGTCGATCGCGTCCTGGGCCACGTCGTTGGCCGTGGCCGCGACGAAGGCGGTGCTGGGCACGAGGACGGCGGCGATGAGCACGCCCATGCCGGCGGCGAGCACCACCATCGTGCCGACCACCGAGAACTTCGAGCCGTGCTTCGGCTCCTTCTGTGCCAGGCGGCGCGCAGAGGAGGTGAGAGCGTCCCAAGACATGGCACAAGGGTACGGGTGGATCCTGAGGAGCGCGGTGACGACGGGCCGCGGTGTCACCGCTCGAATGACAGGCCTGGCTCGAAAGGACTATCCGGAATTGGCACCGAAGGGGTCTGCCGGTCTCCTCAGCCTCTCCTTAACTTTGAATCGTCAACGAACTCTCCGGTCACGGGACCGGAATCTCGGGAGGTTCGACCATGGAGTGGAACGAGAACTGGGCCGCGCAGGCTGCGTGCCGTGGCAAGACGGACGCTCTGTTCGTCAAGGGCGCGGAGCAGAATCGTGCCAAGCAGATGTGCGGCGGTTGCTCCGTCCGCGCCGAGTGCCTGGTCGAGGCTCTCGACAACCGCATCGAGTGGGGCGTCTGGGGCGGCATGACCGAGCGTGAGCGCCGGGCCCTCCTGCGTCGCCGTCCGAACGTCACCACCTGGCGCGCCGTCCTCCAGCCCGCCTGATCCTCTCGAGCCGGCCGGAGGTCGGCCCGACGGGCGGCCTCAGCGTCCGGCGAGGAGCTCGCCGACGCGCCGCAGGCCGTCGAGGTCGTGCACGTCGGTGCTGAGCGCCGGCACCGCGACGGAGTCCACGCCGGGGTGCGCGGCGGCGAACTGTCGCCGCAGGGTGATCTCCCGCGTGGCGACGCGGGCCCGCTCGGCATGCACGTCGAGCAGCTCGGCGGTGGCCGTGTCCGGTGCGGCCCCCGTGCGCCGCAGTCGTCGTGCTCCGGACTCGGCGTCGGCCGCCGTCAGCTGGTCGTCGGCGACGTCGTGCACCCGGTTGACGACGAGGCCGGCCAACGGCATGCCCTCCTCGGCGAGACGCTCGGTGAAGTAGGCGGCCTCACGCATCGCGTCCGGCTCCGGCGCGGCCACGACGACGAAGGCGTTGCCCCCGGCCTGCAGCAGCGCGTACGTCTCCTCCGCGCGCTGACGGAAACCGCCGAACAGGGTGTCGAAGGCCGCCACGAACGTCTGCACGTCGCTCAGCACCTGCGCGCCCAGGACCTTGTTGAGCGCACTCGTCACGACGCCGAAGCCCGCGCTCAGCAGGCGCGCCGGCCCCTTGGCGGGGGCCAGCAACAGCTTGATGAAGCGACCATCGAGCAGGGAGGAGAGCCGTTCGGGGGCGTCGAGGAAGTCCAGGGCCGAGCGCGAGGGCGGGGTGTCGACGACGATGAGGTCCCACCGGCGGCCCTCGGCCACCGACTCGGCGTGCAGCTGGCCGAGCTTCTCCATCGCCATGAACTCCTGCGTCCCGGCGAACGAGCTCGAGAGGGCGACGTAGAACGGGTTCGCGAGGACCTGGCGCGCCTTCTCCGGGGAGGCGTGTGCTTCGACCACCTCATCGAAGGTGCGCTTCATGTCGAGCATCATGGCGTCGAGCGTGCCGCCCGAGCCGGTGTCGACCCCCGCCACCGGTCGGGGTGTGTTGTCCAGCTCGGTGAGTCCCATGGACTGCGCGAGCCGACGTGCGGGATCGATCGTGAGGACGCACACGCGCCGTCCCTGCTCGGCCGCGCGGAGGGCGAGGGCCGCGGACGTCGTCGTCTTCCCGACGCCGCCGGAGCCGCAGCACACGATGATCTGGGTCTCGCGGTCGGCGAGGAGGGAGTCGACGTCGAACGACGGTCCGGTGGCCGCGCCTCGGTTGCGGGCACCGCTGCGAGTGCCGGCACGGGGGCGGCGTCGGTCGGGGGTGGTGCTCGGCCGGCGGGCCATCAGCGTTCCTGCCCGTCGAGCATCGTGTCGCGCAGGTGGCGCGCGAGCTCGAACAGCGCGCCGAGGTCGACGCCGTCGGCCAGCTGCGGAAGCTCCACGACGGGCCGGCCACCGGCATCGATCACCGAGCGTTGTGCGGTCTGCAGGTCCTGACGTCGGATCCGAGCGAGCCCGCCCTCGAGGAGATGTGGTGCGGCGGCTGCGTCCAGGGACGCGGTCTCCAGAGCCCCGGCCACCACCTCGACGTCGAGCGTCCCGTTCTCCAGGGCCTCGCGGGTGCTGGCGGAGACGAGGTCGGGTCGCACCAGGTTGAGCACGACGTCACCGACGGAAAGGTCGGCCGCGGTGAGGTCCGCGATGCCGTCGAGGGTCTCCTGCACGGGCATCTCCTCCAGCACGGAGACGAGGTGCACCTTGGTGGACTCGGCTCGCATGAGGCTCATGATCGCGTCGGCCTGACGCCGGATCGGCCCGGCCTTGGCCAGACCGGCTACCTCGGCGTTGACGTTGAGGAAGCGGGTGATGCGGCCCGTCGGAGGAGCGTCCATGACGATGGCGTCGTAGGCGTCCTCGCCGGACCGGCCCGCTGCCTCGTACACCTTTCCGGTGAGCAGAACGTCCCTCACCCCCGGCGCGATCGTGGTGGCGAAGTCGATGATGCCGAACTTGTCGAGTGCGCGGCCCGCCCGGCCGAGCCGGTAGTACATCTGCAGGTACTCCAGCAGGGCGGCCTCGGGGTCGATCGCCAGGGCGTACACCGCACCGCCGTCCAGGCCGACGCTCACGCGCCGCTCCTCGTACGGGAGCGGGGCGACGTCGAACAGCTGGGCCAGGCCCTGGCGGCCCTCCACCTCGCACAGCAGGACGCGGCGCCCACCCTCGGCGAGTGCGATGGCCAGGGCTGCGGCGACCGTGGTCTTGCCGGTCCCTCCCTTGCCGCTCACGACGTGCAGCGGTGGCCAGTCGGTCATGGACCCGACCCTAGCGAGCCCCTTCGTCGCGCGCTCCCCGTCGGGCGTTCCGTGGCCCACCGACAGGGGAGGGGCGGGGCGTCGTGCCCTAGAGTCGGGTCATGCAGCAATGGGAGTACCTGACCGCACCGGTGCTGGTGCACAACACCAAGCAGATCCTCGACAACTTCGGTCGCGACGGGTGGGAGCTCGTGCAGATCGTGCCGGGGATGAATCCGGAGAACCTCGTCGCCTACTTCAAGCGGCCTGCGTCCTCATGAGCGTCGCGGACCGACTGGCCGAGCTGGGGTTGCAGGTCCCGGCCGTGGCCGCGCCGGTGGCCGACTACGTCCCGGCGGTGCGGTCCGGCGCCCACGTCTTCACGGCGGGTCAGCTGCCGCTGCGTGACGGCGAGCTGCTCGTCACGGGCAAGGTCGGCGGCGAGGTGTCGGCCGAGGAGGCCACCGACGCCGCCCGGCAGTGTGCGCTCAACGCCATCGCCGCCGTCGGCTCGGTGGCCGACCTCGACTCCGTCGTCCGGGTCGTCAAGGCCACCGTCTTCGTGGCCAGCACGCCCGACTTCACCGGCCAGCCAGCCGTCGCCAACGGGGCGAGCGAGCTCTTCGGCCGAGCATTCGGCGAGGCCGGCAAGCACGCGCGCAGTGCCGTCGGTGTCCCGGTCCTTCCCCTCGACGCCCCTGTCGAGGTCGAGCTCGTGGTCGAGCTGGGCTGATGCGCATCCCTCTCCGGCCGTCGCTGGCGGAGCAGGCCAAGGCGGCCTCGGGAGAACCGACACCGCCACGCGACGCCGCGACGATCGCCCTCCTGCGCCCCGGGGCGGACGGGCCGGACACCTACCTGTTGCGCCGGCAGACGACGATGGCGTTCGCGCCGGGACAGTACGTCTTTCCCGGAGGAGGCGTCCAGGCGTCCGACGGCGACGACATCGCCTGGGCGGGGCCTCCCGCCGACGTCTGGGGAGAGCGGTTCGGCTGCGACGCGACCACCGCGAAGGCGCTCGTCGTGGCTGCCGTGCGCGAGACCTTCGAGGAGTCCGGGATCCTGCTCGCCGGACCCGATGCCGACACGGTCGTCGCGGACACCGCCGACGACTGGGCCCGGACGGCGCGGCTCGACCTCGAGGCCGGCCGGACGAGTCTGGCCGAGCTGTTCGCGGCCCGAGGGCTCGTGCTGCGCGCCGACCTGATCGGCGCGTGGGCGCACTGGATCACACCGGCCTTCGAGCCGCGCCGGTACGACACCCGCTTCCTGGTCGCCGCGGTGCCCGAAGGGCAGCGGGTCGGCTCGCTGCCCGGGGAGGCCGACCGCGCGCTCTGGGCGCCGCTGCGCGAGGTCCTCGCGTCGGTCGACGCGGGCGAGGCCGCCATGCTGCCGCCCACATGGGTCACGTGCCGCGAGCTGGCCGAGGTCGAGCTGGCCGACGTGCTCGACGTCGCGGCCCGGCGCCGCATCGTTCCTATCGAGCCGCAGCTCGTCGAGATCGACGGGGAGCTGTTCCTGGAGAACCCGATCGAGGAGAAGTAGCCGTGGTCGACACCGTGAGCGAGCGGACCAGCGTGGTCCGGGCTGAGAACCCCGGCATCATGACCCTCGACGGCACCAACACGTGGATCCTGCGAGAGCCGGGAGCGCGCAGGAGCATCGTCGTCGATCCCGGGCCCGCGCACTCCGACCACCTCCAGCGGGTGCACGAGGCCGCCGGTGAGGTCTCGCTCGTCCTGTTCACCCATCGCCACGCCGACCACACGGAGGCCGTCGACGACTTCGCCGAGCGCACCGGCGCGGTCGCGCGGGCCACCGACCCCGAGTTCTGCCGTGGCGCGGACCCGCGCGCCGACGGGGAGGTCATCGACGTCGCCGGCCTGCGGCTCGAGGTCGTGGCCACCCCGGGCCACACGAGCGACTCGACGTGCTTCCGGCTCGTCGACGAGCCCGTCATGCTGAGCGGTGACACGATCCTCGGTCGCGGCACGACCGTCGTCGCGCATCCTGACGGCGCGCTCGGGCCGTACCTCGACACCCTGGCCCGGATCCGCGAGCTGGTCGAGGAGGGCGTCGTCTCCCGCATCCTGCCGGGCCACGGCCCCGTCGTGGAGCAGGCCCTCGCCGTCGTCGACCACTACATCGACCACCGGCACGAACGTCTGGACCAGGTGCGCGCCGCCCTCGAGGCCGGCGACACGTCGGCTCGCGAGGTGGTCGAGCGGGTCTACGCGGACGTGGACCCGGTGTTGTGGGACGCCGCGGAGCTCAGTGTGCGCGCCCAGCTGGGGTACCTGGAGCAGCGCGGCTGACGTCGCTCCGAAGAGGGGGCGTCGCTCCAGGGCGCGGACGTCTCGCACGGTCCGGCGACGGCGACCCCAGTCGCGTCCCTCCCGGCCGAGGGGCTGAGGGGCTGGTGGACGGTCGGCTCGGACTCGGGCGCAGTCTCGAGTCGGCGTGACGAGAGGTGATGCCTTCGGCCGGCGAGACCGGCCGGTTGCCTCACTCTTCGTCGACCCCGGACTCAGGATGATGCATGGGGCCTGAGGGGGCGCCCGGGTGCATCATCGCTGGTCGTCGGGCCGTCGATGCGTGCCGGACCGAGCGCGAAACCCGCCGTCCAGCTCCGCCGGAGGAGTCAGCGGGCGCGGCGCTGCAGACGCTCGAGGTCCAGGATGACGACACTGCGCGGCTCGAGGCGCAGCCAGCCGCGCGAGGCGAAGTCGGCCAGCGCCTTGTTGACCGTCTCGCGGGAGGCGCCGACGAGCTGGGCGAGCTCCTCCTGCGTGAGGTCGTGGTTGACGTGCACACCGTCGTCGGCCTTGCGGCCGAAGCGGGACGCGAGGTCGAGCAGCGCCTTGGCGACACGCCCCGGCACGTCGGAGAAGACGAGGTCGCCGACGACCTCGTTGGTGCGGCGCAGACGGCCGGCGAGCTGGTTGAGCAGTGCCATGGCGACGTCGGGGTGTGCGCGCAGCACGGGGCTGAGCGCCTCGTGGCCGAGGCTCTTGACGTCGACGTCGGTGACCGCCGTGGCGGTGGCCGAGCGCGGGCCGGGATCGAAGAAGGAGAGCTCGCCGAACATCTGGCCCGGGCCGAGGATGGCGAGCAGGTTCTCCCGGCCGTCCGGGGACGTGCGGCCGAGCTTGATCTTGCCGTCGGTGACGACGTACAGCTGGTTGCCGTCGTCACCCTCGTTGAACAGCACCTCGCCGCGACGCAGGGTCACAGGCGTCATCGACGCGTCGAGCGCGCCGGCGGCATCGTCGTCGAGTCCGGAGAACAGCGGCGCTCGGCGCAGCACGTCGTCAGTCACAATCATCCTTCTTACTTGTCAGATCGCTCACAGTCTGTCCTACCGGCCCCAAGATTTCCACACGCCGTGCCGACTGTCGCGAAGCCCACGTAGTCTGATGAGGTGTCGAGTCCTGTCCAGCGTGGTGTGCGCACCCGGCCCGCGGACCAGAAGCCACACGGCACGGACCGGTCGCGCACCGCGCTCGTCCGCCGGGCTCGCAAGATCAATCGCGTGCTCGCCGATGCCTACCCCGACGCCGGGTGCGAGCTCGACTTCCGCGACCCGTTCGAGCTGCTCGTCGCCACCGTGCTCTCGGCACAGACCACCGACCGTCGGGTCAACGCCGTCACCCCGACGCTGTTCGCCCGTTGGCCGGACGCGTTCGCCCTCGCCGCCGCCGACCGCACCGACGTGGAGGAGGTGATCCGCTCCACCGGCTTCTTCCGCGCCAAGACCAACAGCATCCTCGGGCTCTCCGCCGCGCTCGTGGAGCGCCACGACGGCGAGGTGCCGGGTCGCCTCGCCGACCTGGTGAAGCTGCCGGGGGTCGGGCGCAAGACCGCCAACGTCGTGCTCGGCAACGCCTTCGACGTGCCCGGCCTGACCGTCGACACGCACTTCGCCCGGCTGGTCCGCAGGTTCCACTGGGTGGACGAGCAGGCGCTCGGCGACCCCGTGCGCACCGAGCACGCCGTCGGGGAGCTCTTCGAACGACGCGACTGGACGATGCTGAGCCACCGGCTGATCTGGCACGGTCGTCGATGCTGCCATGCGCGACGACCGGCGTGCGGCGCCTGTCCGGTCGCCCGGTGGTGCCCGTCGTTCGGGGAAGGACCGACCGACCCGGAGGTCGCGGAGGGCCTCGTCACGACGCAGGGGCGGGCCTGACGTGCCGTGCGGGCGACGCGCAGCCGCTCTCGGCCTGGTCCTGGTGCTGTCGGCGTGCGGCTCCGAGCCGGGGGGATCGCCGGAGTTCGGTGGTGGTGAGGCCCCCGGGGCGGACGTCGCGGAGCTGGTCCAGCAGGCCGGCGACGTCGGACTCGCCGAGTGCCCCGAACCGTCCGAGGAGCGCGCGCCGGTCGATGACACCGAGGCGGACGGTGCTCTTCCCTCCCTGGAGCTGACCTGCCTCACCGACGGCGAGCCGTTCGACCTCGCCTCCCTCGAGGGGCCCGCCGTGGTGAACCTGTGGGCCAGCTGGTGCGAGCCCTGCCGAGAGGAGCTGCCCCTGCTGGCGCGTCTCGACGAGGAGGCGGGCGACGCGGTGCAGGTCCTCGGGATCGACGTCGCCGACCGGGCGCCGGAGAAGGCGTTGCAGCTGGCGGAGGACAGCGGCGTGGCGTACCCGCAGCTGTTCGACCCCGATCAGCTCACCCGCGCTCCCCTCGGGGTCCAGGGCCTCCCGCAGACCGTGTTCGTGGACGCGCAGGGGACGATGGTGGCCACGGAGCGGACGCCCTACCGCTCCTACGACGACCTGCTCGACGACGTCGATCGACACCTCGGAGTACGCCCATGACCAGCCCTGGTGCGAGCACCGTCCCGCCCTCGGCCCTGCCGTCGTGGTTGCGGCCGCTCGCCGAGCTCGCCTCGTCCGTCGAGGCCGAGCAGCTGGCCCCACGGTTCCCGCACCCGCCCGATGACGCCCGCCCGGCGGCAGTGCTCCTCTGCTTCGCCGACGGCGAGGAGGGTCCCGAGCTCCTGTTCACCGAGCGGGCGTCCACGCTGCGCAACCACGCCGGACAGATCTCCTTCCCCGGTGGCGCGCGCGACCCAGAGGACGTCGACGCGGTCGGCACCGCCCTGCGCGAGGCGGAGGAGGAGGTGGGGCTCGACCCACGGGAGGTCGACGTCTTCGGCGTCCTGCCGAGGCTGTGGCTGCCGCCCAGCAACTTCGCCGTCACCCCCGTCCTGGGCTACTGGACGGCACCCCGGCTGCTCGAGGCGAGCTCGCCGGCGGAGGTGCATCGCGTCATCCATCACCCCATCCGCGACCTCGTCGACCCCGATCGCCGCTTCTCCGTCGTCCACCCATCCGGTTGGCGGGGGCCGGCGTTCGAGATCGGCACCGAGGTGCCGCTGTGGGGCTTCACGGCCGGCGTCGTCGCGAGGCTGTTCGATCGGGTCGGCTGGGCCGAGCCGTGGGACGAGTCCGTCACCCGTGACCTCCCGGAGCTCACGTGAACTCCCTCGACGTCCTCCTCGTGCTCGTCGTGGGGGCCTACGCGGTCTCCGGCTACGTGCAGGGATTCGTCGTCAACCTCATCGCCACCATCGGCCTGGCGGTCGGCGGGGTCGCCGCCATCCTCGGTGTCCCGCACCTGCTCGACTCCGACTCCGGCCCGTCCCTGCAGACGTCCCTGCTCGCCCTGGGCCTCGTGATCGGTGCCGCCGCCGTGGGCCAGGCCATCGGCACCTACATCGGCACCGACCTGCGCGGGGGCCTGCGCTCGACGTCGTCGCGTCGGCTCGACGCCATCGGTGGTGGCGCGCTCAGCATCGTCACGGTCCTCGTGGCCACGTGGGCCCTGGGCTACTCGGTGAGCGGCACCAACATCCCCTACCTCTCCTCGGCGGCGCGCGACTCCGCCATCCTGCGGCAGGTCGACGGGGTGATGCCCCAGCAGGCCTCGGGGACGCTGCGTGCCTTCAACCGGGTCCTCGACGCGAATCTGTTCCCGCGCTACATGGACCCGTTCGCGCCGGAGGAGATCCAGGCCGTCGGACCGCCCGACGACGGCACCCTGAACGAGCGGGGTGTGCGCGCCGCGGCCGACAGCGTCGTCAAGATCATCGGGCAGGCCGAGTGCGGCAAGGGCATCGAGGGGTCGGGATTCGTCTACGGCGAGGGCCGGGTGATGACCAACGCGCACGTGGTCGCGGGCGTCGACGAGCCGTCGGTGACCGTCGGTGACCGACGTGTGCCCGGGCGGGTCGTGGTCTTCGACCCCGAGCTCGACCTCGCCGTCCTCGCCACCGAGTCGCTGGGCGTGCCGGAGCTGGACTTCGACGAGTCCGGCGCGCCCGGGCAGCCGGCCGCGGTGCTGGGCTTCCCGGAGAATGGTCCCTTCGACGCCCGCTCGGCCCGCATCCGCGAGCAGATGACGCTGCGCAGCCCGGACATCTACGACCGGGGCGAGGTGCTGCGCGAGGCGTTCTCGGTCCGAGGCCTCGTCCGCTCGGGCAACTCCGGCGGTCCACTCGTCTCGGCGTCCGGGAAGGTTCTCGGCGTGATCTTCGCGGCGTCGGTCTCCGACAACGCCACCGGCTACGCCATCACGGCGGAGCAGGCGGCCGCGAACGCGCAGGCCGGGCTCGACGCCTCGCGAGCCGTCGACACGGGACGGTGCGCCTGATGCGCACCCTGGGATCGTTCGTCCTGTGGCTCGTGGCGATGGTCGCGGTGGCGATCACTCTCCCGCTGGCGTGGGTGGGTGCCACCATCGCCGACGAGGACGGCTACGTCTCGTTCACCGCCCCGTTCGCCACCGACGAGGAGCTGCAGGACGCGCTCGTCGAGGGAGTCACCGACCAGGTCCTCGAGGTCTCCGGCGTCTCGGTCGGCCAGGAGCTGGTGCGCCGGATCGTCGACCAGGCTTTCGGGCGACTCGTCGAGGACCCGGACTTCCCCCAGGCCTGGAGGGAGAGTCAGCGCTCCTCCCACCGGGCGACCTTCGGTGACGCTCAGGAGGAGCGCATCGTGATCGACCTCGCGCCCTTCGTCGCGCTGGTGGGCGATGATCTCCTCGCCCAAATCCCCGGTGCTCCGGAGGCGCCGGGCGAGCTGCTCGTTCCCGTGACCCGTGAGACCCAGCCGGAGGCGATCGAGGCCGTGCGCGAGGCCCCCGCGCGGGCGATCGCCGGGGCCGGGGTGGCGGTGCTGGCCACCGTCGGGTCCCTGCTGGTGGCTCGGCGACGGGGCACCGCGCTGGGCTGGTGGGGCCTCGGCGTGGCGTCGGTCGGCGCGGGATACATGGTCTTCACCGGTGACGGGGTCCTCGCACTGCTCAGGAGCGATCCCGCTGCCGGCGAGCTCGCCGACACGATGCAGGAGCTCCTGCTCACGAGGGCCGTCGCGTCCTTCGAGGACTGGAGCCTCGTGGCCGTCGTCGTCGGTGGTGTGGCAGCCGTGCTCGGCTTCGGGGCGAGAGTGCTGCGGCGCTGAGGGTCTGCGCCGTCAGTCGGTCGAGCCGGCGGGCACGGC
>JBQGDU010000102.1:0-2718 GCA_052039245.1 Aeromicrobium sp.
ACCCGGACGGACCAGGACCGCGCACGGTGCTGCACCGTCGCGCGCCTCGTCGTCGCCCACCACCTCGGGGATGGCGCCCGCCCGGCTGGCGACCACGGGTGTCCCGCAGGCCAGCGCCTCGACGGTGGGCAGGGAGAAGCCCTCGTACAGCGAGGGCACGCACATGATCTCCGCGCTGGCGAGCAGCCCGGCGAGCTCCTCGTCGCTGACGTTGCTGTGCAGGGTGACGGCGTCACGCAGCCCGAGCTCGTCGATCCGGCGATCCGTCGGCCCGCCGGGCTCCACGGCGGAGACCAGCTGGAGCTCGACGTCGTGCTCGACCCGCAGCTTGGCGAGCGCGTCGAGCAGGTGCGCCACCCCCTTGAGCGGCTTGTCCGCCGAGGCGACCGCCACGATGCGCCCGGGGACGCGCGCGTCGCGCGGGCGGAACAGGTCGGTGTCGACGCCGAGCGGGACCACCCGGACGCGTGAGGGGTCGACGTCGAAGTCACTCACGGTGTCCTCGGTCGCCGCGGTGGAGACACCGATGACGTAGGGGATCCGACGGGCGACCTTGGCCTGCATCCGCACGAAGGAGTACCAGCGGCGCACGGACAGCGCCCGCAGCCCGCGGGCGGCCTGCAGCTCGAGCTTCCGGTCACGGCTGATCGGGTGGTGGATGGTGGCCACGAGAGGAAGCCGCCGACGCAGCCCGAGAAGTCCGTGGCCGAGGCTCTGGTTGTCGTGCACGACGTCGAACTCGTGCTCACGTCCGCGGAGCTCCCGGTCGGCGCGCAGCGAGAAGGAGAGTGGCTCCGCGAACGCTCCGGTGAGGCCCAGGGCGTACTCCACGACGTCCGCGACGCTGCGCAGCGCCCACGGCGGTGGCGGCCGGAAGGGGTTCGGCTCGTCGTAGATGCCGAGGCTCGGCAGCTTCGTGAGCCGGACGCGCGGGTCGAGGTCCTCCGGGTAGGGCTGGCCGGAGATCACCTCGACCTCGTGACCGGCGTCGACGAGGCCGCGACTGAGCCTCTCGACGTACACGCCCTGACCCCCGCAGTGCGGCTTGCTGCGGTAGGACAACAGTGCGACGCGCAACGCTCTCACCTCTCGTCTCGGCCGCCGAGCGCGGCGACGACTCGAAGACCAACGGTATCCGAACACGACCGGGGCACCCGGCCCGCCTCCGTCGGCACCTGCCCCGGGCGGGCCGGCGACCGGGGGCGTCAGGGCTGGTCGTCGTAGGACCAGCTGACGTCCTCGCGCACCACCCGGGCGGGCGTGCCGGCGACGACCGAGTGCTCGGGCACCTTCTGACCACGGACCATCGAGCGCATGGCGACGACGGCACCGTCCCCGACGTGCGCATGACCGGTGACGACGGACTCCCGGCACAGCCACACGTGACGCCCCAGCCGGATGTCGGCGCCGTACGGATTGATCCGCTCGCCCGTTCGCCGGTCCTCCAGACGGTGCATGTCGTCGGTGGCGAGGTACACCCCCGCGGCCCAGAGCTGCTCGGGGCCGGCCACGATGCTGCCCCCGTTGCGCGCGTCGACCACCGCGCTACGGGTGGCCACGAGCGGACCGTGCAGGACGATGCGTGAACCGGCGCCGCAGAACAGGTCCCCGGCCGTGAGCTCGCAGCCGGCGTCGACGAAGATCGTCGCCTCGTCCCCGCCCACCAGCAGCGAGGTCAGGGTGCGCAGCGCCGAACCCACCGCCACCAGGGCGCGGCGCACGGGGATCAAGGTGAGCTGCTCGACGACGGACTCCGGGAGAGTGGCGCCCTCGGCGAGGTAGAGCCGGTTCTCCTGCTCGTGCCACCACGACGGCAGCCGGTCGTCGTCGACGCGCCGCCACTGACGCGCCGCGAGGCTGGCTGCGTCGACACCAGCTCGCCTCAGGCGGTCGCGGTCGTCGCAGGTCAACGGGTCAGCGAGCGTCCAGTCCACGTCGAGCATCATGGCAGCGACGTGATCGAGCCGGGGAGGCACCTCCGCGGTGCGCGACCGGCCGTGGACCCGGCCGGCGACTCAGTGCCCGACGACCTCTTGCGCCTCGCGGCCCTTGGGGCCGTCGACGACGTCGAAGTCGACGCTCTGGCCGTCGTCCAGCGTCTTGTACCCGTCGGACTTGATCTTGGACCAGTGGACGAAGACGTCGTCCTGGCCGTCGACCTCGATGAAGCCGTAGCCCTTGTCCGCGTTGAACCACTTGACGGTGCCCTGCACCATGTCCAGCTCCCACCTGCCGTATCGGACCGCCCCTGCCCGGTCGGCCCACCCGGAGAGCGTAGCGCTCCCCCGGTCGGTTCTTCACCCTCGGTTCATCGGCTGGACGACACGTGGCACCCAGCGGGCCGCTCGCTCGCCACCACGGACCCGCACCGACGCGTCCCACGTCCGCCCGGGAGACACCGTCCGCCCTCGAGCGGGCCCACCCTCCGGCCACAGCGGGATCCGCCCCTCATCCGGACAGAGCAGTCCCTCAGCCTCCAGCGACAGCAGGGATGATCGAGATCTGGGCGTTGTCGGGGGTCGCGGTCTGCAGACCCTCGGAGAACCGGACGTCCTCCTCGGCGACGTAGACGTTGACGAAGCGACGCAGGGCACCGGACTCGTCCACGACGCGGGCCTTGATGCCCGGGTAGGAGGACTCGAGGGAGTCGAGGACCTCCGCGAGCGTGCTGCCCTCGGCGCTCACCTGCGACTCGTCGCCGGTGTAGCTGCGCAGGAT
>JBQGDU010000103.1:0-5914 GCA_052039245.1 Aeromicrobium sp.
TCATCGTCTTGCTGGCGCTGCTCGTGCTGTGGTTCCGCAGCGACCAGTGGGCGGCCACGCGGCTGGACCGCCTGGCCGACCGCGACGACGACGCCGCGCTCGAGGCCTACAACGCCCGGTTGCGGGCGATGGCCGAGCACGATCGCGACCAGCGTCGCTGAGCGTGCTCATGACGACGGCGCCGCCCCGAGTGGGAGCGGCGCCGTCGTCACGAGGGTCGGGTCAGAAGATGACCTGACCGCCGCTCGTCGCAGCGGTGAACCGCTCCTGGGCGTCGGCCCAGTTGGCGATGTTCCAGAACGCCTTGACGTAGTCGCCCTTGACGTTGAGGTAGTCCAGGTAGAAGGCGTGCTCCCACATGTCCAGCTGCGAGACCGGGATCAAGGTCGCCGGGATGTTGCTCTGCTGGTCGTACAGCTGCACGATCACCAGACGCTGTCCGAGGGTGTCCCAGGCGGTGATCGCCCAGCCGGATCCCTGGATGCCCAGCGCCACCTGCTCGAACTGAGCCCGGTACGCGTCGAACGAACCGAAGTTGTCGTCGATCGCGGCGGCCAGCTCACCGGTGGGCTTGTCGCCGCCGTCCGGTGAGAGGTTCTTCCAGAAGATCGAGTGGTTGATGTGACCGCCGAGGTTGAACGCGAGGTTCTTCTCCAGCAGGTTGATCGTCCCGAAGTCGTCGGCCTCGCGGGCCGCCTCGAGCTTCTCGATGGCGGTGTTCAGACCGTTGACGTAGTTCTGGTGGTGCTTGTCGTGGTGCAGCTCCATGATCTGACCCGAGATGTGCGGGTCCAGCGCGCCGTAGTCGTACGGCAGATCGGGCAAGGTGTACTCAGCCACGCGTCCTCCTCGAAGCGGGACCCGGTCGGGGTCCGTGGTGACGGGATTCGTCTCTCGTGGTCAGTCTGTCAGCCCGCTGGGCAGGTGCAAGACGGTGTCCGCAGTGCGGCCCGTCGGCCTCCCGCGCGGCAGTCGCAGGAGGCCGCGCCGCATGGCCTACCCTGGATCGGCACACCGGCTGACCAGGAGAGGAGCACCGTGACCGACGAACGCATCGTCACGATCCCGAACCTGCTCAGCGTCGTCCGCATCCTGCTCGTCCCGCTGTTCCTGTGGCTCGTGCTCGTGCCGGAGGCCGACGAGCTGGCCCTGGGTGTGCTGGTGGTCTCCGGCATCACCGACTACCTCGACGGCAAGCTGGCGCGTTCGTTCAACCAGATGTCGAAGGTGGGTGCGATCCTCGACCCCGTCGCGGACCGTCTCTTCATCCTGGCCGTGGTCATCGGCCTGGCCTTGCGCGACATCATCCCCTGGTGGCTGGCGATCATCCTGCCGCTGCGCGACGTCTTCCTGTTCGGGCTGGTCCCCTTCCTGCGGACGCGCGGCTACAGCTCGCTGCCGGTGCACTTCCTCGGCAAGGCGGCCACGGCCGGGCTGCTGTACGCGTTCCCGCTGCTGCTCCTCGGTGACGGACGCGGGACCGTGGCCGACCTCGCCCAGGTCTTCGGCTGGGCCTTCGCGATCTGGGGGGTCGGGCTCTACTGGTGGGGCGGGGTGCTCTACGCCTTCCAGGTGCGTCGCCTGCTCGCCACCACCGAGCGGTTGCCCCAGGCGTGAGCACCCGCCGTCCGGCCGAGAGCCTGCTCGACGAGATCGCCGAGTCGGCGCTCGACGACGACTACTACCTCATCCGCACGGGTGAGGCGAGGAAGGACCGCTCCGCCAACACGATCGCGGTGGGGCTCGTCATGGTCCTCTTCGCTCTGCTCGTGACGGTCGCCGCGCTGCAGTCGGCGCTGGACCGGCCCGAGCGAGTGCTCGAACGAGCCGCCATGATCCGGGACATCGAGGACGGCCAGCAGACCCTGGAGGACGGCCGGGCGAGGGTGGACGCGCTGGAGGGGGAGATCCGCGGTCTCGGCTCCGGCGCCAGGGACGGGGCGGGGGAGGCCGCTCCCGACGTCGCCGCCGGGAGCAGCGCGGTACGCGGGCCGGGCGTCGAGGTGACGCTCCAGGACGCGGCCGTGGCGGGGGAGGGCTCACGGGTCAGTGCCGCCGACCTGAGGATCGTGGTGAACGAGCTCTGGTACGCCGGGGCGGAGGCGGTGGCCGTCGGCGACCAGCGGCTGAGCGTCGCCAGCGCTGTCACGAGTGTCGACGGGGTGCCCCAGGTGAACTACCGCCCGATCGGCTCGCCCGTCGTGGTGCGAGCCATCGGCGACGCCCGAAGCCTCTCGGACCGACTCGCCGCCGGCGGGGCCGGCCGTCACCTGGAGCGACGTTCGCAGGCTGACGGCCTGGGCTTCGACGTGTCATCATCGGACGACCTGGTGCTCCCCGCGGCGCCGCGAGGGATGCAGGACCTCGAGCACGCAGCGACCCTGGAGGAGGACCGATGATCCCGGTCGTGGGGCTGCTGTTCGGGATCGGTCTCGGTCTGTACCTCCAGCCGGACGTGCCGCTGTGGCTGCAGCCGTACCTGCCGATCGCGATCATCGCCGCGCTCGACGCCGTGGTCGGTGGAGCTCGGGCGCTGGGCGAGCGTCGCTTCGAGGACCGGGTCTTCGTCATCTCGTTCGTCTCGAACGTCCTGATCGCCGCGACGATCGTCTACCTGGGTGACCAGCTCGGTGTCGGGTCGCAGCTGTCGACCGGTGTCATCGTCGTCCTCGGCATCCGGATCTTCGCCAACGCGGCCGCGATCCGTCGGAAGATCTTCCATGCCTGAGCCCGACGACGCCTCGCCGGGCGAGGACACCGGACGCGCCCGCAGATGCGTCGGACGAGGGCGCACCGGCAGCCGGCTGCTCGTCGCCGCGCTCGTCGGTGTGCTCGGCTTCGCCGTCGCCGTCCAGGTGAACCAGGACGACGAGGATGCCGGGTACGGCTCCTTGCGAGGGGTGGAGCTCGTGGAGATGCTGAAGTCGATCGATGCCGCCAACGAACGACTCGCCACCCAGGTCGACGACCTCACCACCACCCGCGACGAGCTCCGCAGCTCTCGCGACAGCTCCGGCGACGCCAGGAAGCAGGCGGAGGAGGACGCCGACCGACTCGCCATCCTCGCCGGTTCGGTCGGTGCCCAGGGCCCGGGTCTTCGGCTCGTCGTCCGCGACCCCGACCGGGAGATCGACGCCGGTGTGCTGCTCGACGTGGTGGAGGAGCTCCGTGCTGCGGGCGCGGAGGCCATCGTGGTCAACGAGACGGCACGCGTGGTGGCGCAGACGTACTTCCTCGACGACGAGGACGGGGTGCGCGTCGGGGGTCGGGAGGTCTCGGCGCCCTACGTCGTCGAGGCCATCGGCGACCCGGACACCCTGGAGGAGGCGTTGACCTTCCGTGGGGGCGTGGTCGACCGGATCGCTGGACGGGGGGCGGCGGCATCGATCACCACGACGCAGAAGCTCACGATCACCGCCCTCGCCGACGTGAAGTCCCCCGAGTACGCTCGTCCTGATGCGAGCGGCTCCGACGGTGCCGCCAGGCCCTGACAGCACGAGTGAACCAGGAGCACCAGTGATCCCTGAGGACCTGCACTACAGCGAGGAGCACGAGTGGGTGCGTCTGGAGGACGGGCTCGCCGTCGTCGGCATCACCGACTTCGCCCAGGACCAGCTGGGCGACATCGTCTACGTCGAGCTCCCGGACGTCGGTGAGGTGCTCACGGCGGGCTCGGTCGTCGGCGAGCTGGAGTCCACCAAGTCCGTGAGCGACGTCTTCTCCCCGCTGTCCGGGGAGGTCGTCGCTCGCAACGAGGCACTCGACGGTGCCGCCGAGGTCATCAACTCCGACCCCTACGGGGAGGGCTGGTTGCTCAAGATCCGACCCTCCGAGGACGACCCTGCCTCCGCTCTCCTGACGCCGGAGCAGTACACCGCCCTCGTCTCGTCCTGACCCGTTCTTCGCGGTCCGGGCGGGTGCTAGGTTTGACCTGCGCCGGACGGCGCGACCGACCCACGACCAGGAGTGATCGCCGATGACCGCCCCAGGTGACCACGAGCGCCAGGTGCCGCCGTCGGACGAGACGACGCACATCCCGCTCATCGACGCCGACACCGAGGAGATGACGGCGGCCGACGTCGACGCCGTCGAGAACCTCCCGGCCGGCAGCGCGATGCTGTTCGTCCAGCGCGGTCCCGGAGCCGGGGCGCGGTTCCTGCTGGACACCGACACGGTCACGGTCGGACGTCATCCCGACAGCGACATCTTCCTCGACGACATCAGCGTCTCGCGTCGGCACGCGCAGATCGTCCGCCAGGGCGGCGGCTTCGTCGTCTCCGACCTGGGCAGCCTCAACGGCACCTACGTCAACCGCGACCGCATCGAGCGCGACGTCGCCCTGAGCGGTGGGGACGAGGTCCAGTTCGGCAAGTACCGCCTCATCTACTTCGCCGGTTCCGTGGCAGGTCCGGCGTGACGGAGCCACTGCCGCAGGTACGCCTCGGCATCGGCAAGGTGCTGGAGGAGCTGCACCCGGAGTTCCCCTCGCTGACCATCAGCAAGATCCGCTACCTGGAGGAGCAGGAGCTGATCAGCCCCGAGCGCACTCCCTCGGGCTATCGCAAGTTCTCCTTCGACGACGTCGAGCGACTGCGCTTCATCCTGCGACAGCAGAAGAAGTTCTGGCCACTCAGCAACATCCGGCAGCTGCTGGATGAGATGGACCGTGGGCTGGTGCCGCAGACGGAGCTGGGACCGGGCACGCGCGTTCCGGAGGTCGCGGTCGAGCCCGACGGACTGCCCGCTCCCGAGACGTTCCTGGAGGGCCGGAGCCAGCTGAGGCTCAGTCGCCAGGAGGTGCTGGACTCCAGCGGCATCTCCGAGGAGCTGCTCGGGCAGGTCGAGGAGCACGGGCTGATCCGACGTCGGTCGAGCCAGCGGTACTACGACGGTGACGACCTCGTCATCGCCCAGGTCGTCAAGGACTTCGCCGAGCTCGGGCTGGAGCCCCGGCACCTGCGGCACTTCGCCAACGCGGCGGACCGACAGGCCTCCCTCTTCGAGCAGGTGATGACGCCGCGGGGCCGCGACGACGACCCCACGGGCACGCTCGCCCAGCTCGCAGCGCTCGCCGTGCGGATCCAGACGGTCCTCGTCCGCGACCGTCTCCGGGGCTGATCCGTGCGGGAGGTCGAGGTCGTCGGCGTCCGCGTCGAGATGCCGACCAACCAGCCGCTCGTGCTGCTGCGCGAGGTGGACGGCGCGCGCTACCTGCCGATCTGGGTGGGAGCGGTCGAGGCCTCCGCCATCGCGTACGCCCAGCAGGGCACCGAGACGCCGCGACCGCTCACCCACGAGCTCATGCAGCGGATCGTCGACGCGCTCGGCGACGAGCTCGAGGAGGTCCGGATCCTCGACGTCGAGGACGGTGTGTTCTTCGCGAGCCTGGTCTTCGCCTCCGGGGCGACGGTCGACGCGCGACCGTCGGACTCGATCGCCCTCGCGCTGCGCACCGGGACGACGCTGTGGTGCTCCGAGGACGTGCTGGACGCCGCCGGCATCCAGTCGTCCGCTGACGAGGACGAGCAGGTGGCACAGTTCCGTGAGTTCCTCGACCACGTCGAGCCGGAGGACTTCGAGACCGAGGGGTGAACCCTCGACCTCACGTCGAGAGTGAGATCGGCGGGCGACGCGCCCGCGCGGTGGTTGACCCGGGTAAGTCTCAGCCTTACCTTGAGACTGCTGCCGACCGGACACGGATGTAGTTTCGACGCGGTAGTCTTCCCCTTACCACCTTCTGGAAGGCAGTTCGCATGATCGAGCGACAGGGCGGCAGCGAGTCCGCGGACGTCGGGGACCAGGCGCTTCAGGACCTCGAGGCGCAGGCCAACGACCAGGGTCTGCTGTTCGACGACGACCTGGCCCCCCTCCCGAAGGACACGGGGTTCCGCGGACCCACGGCCTGCAGCGCGGC
>JBQGDU010000104.1:0-4044 GCA_052039245.1 Aeromicrobium sp.
GCCTGTTCCCTGCCGGCGCCGGCGGGGCCCCACCCGCGACAGGGCTCACCCGCTCTCGGGTTGTGGTTGGTGGGACGCTCCGGCGTGGGCCCCCCGGCAGGACCGCCCCGGGGCTCGTCCTCGCGCCGCAACGTCTCGATCCGTCCGGTGCGCACACCGCGCCGCATCAGGCTCCGCAGGTCCTCCCACATGGCGAGCCACGCGTCGTGCGGGAGCTCGCGGCCGGGCAGGTCCGGAGGCACGCCGTGGCGGAACAGCAGCTCGGCGCGGTAGACGTTGCCGATGCCCGCCACGACCGACTGGTCCATCAGCAGGGCAGCCACCGACGACCGCGACCGGGAGATCCGCCGCCACGCCCTCTCGGGGTCGGCCCGCCGTCGCAGGGGATCAGGACCGAGCCGGGCCAGGAGCGCGTCGACCTCCCCGGGCAGCATCAGCTCGCACGCGGTGGGGCCGCGCAGGTCACCCAGGGCCTCTCCCCCGACGAGCCTCCAGCGCACCTGCCCCACCGGTGCCGGCACCTCGTCGACCACGCGCGAGAACCGGAACGTCCCGTACAGACCGAGATGGACGTGCACCCGACCCTCGACGCCCTCGAACCCGACGAGCAGGTGCTTCCCCCAGGCGTCGGCTGAGGTCAGGACGTGACCGTCGACGAGCGCCGCCGTCTCGGCGAACCGCCCCTGCGGACTGCAGGACCGGACGACGTGGCCGGCAAGCTGCTCGCGGACCGTCCGGGCCAGGCGGTGGAGCGTGTGCCCCTCAGGCAAGCTCGCCCGTCGTCTCATAGGTGGCGAGCAGGTCGATGCGGCGCTGGTGGCGGGCCTCGCCGCTGAACGGCGTGGTCAGGAAGGCCTCGACGATGGCGATGGCCTCCTCCTCGGTGTGCATCCGCCCACCGACCGAGACCACCTGCGCGTCGTTGTGCTCACGGGCCAGCTGCGCCGTCTCGACGCTCCAGGCCAGCGCCGCCCGCGCACCGCGCACCTTGTTGGCGGCGATCTGTTCACCGTTGCCCGACCCGCCGATGACGACGGCGAGGGCTCCCGGCTCGGCGACGGCCGCCTGCGCCGCGGCGATGCAGAACGGCGGGTAGTCATCGAGTGCGTCGTACACGTGGGCGCCGTGATCGACTGCCTCGTAGCCGTTCTCGCCGAGCCACTCGACGAGTCGGTTCTTCAGCTCGAATCCGGCGTGGTCGGTGCCCAGGTGAACGCGCATGGGCTCAGTCTCCCAGAGCACCGAGCGGGGGTGGCACCGAGTCCGAGGTCAGCCCCGACGGGCCCGCTCACGCAACGCGTCGAGCCACGCTCCGACCGTCACCACGAGAGCACGAGCGGCGTCGAACCGGTCCGGCTGGCGCCAGAAGGAGTGCACCACCCCGAGGACCCGCTGAGCGGTCACCTCGACGCCGGCATCGGCGAGCGCGGCAGCGAAGGCCTCACCCTGGTCACGGAGGATGTCGTGCTCACACGTCGTGAGGTGCACGGGCGGGAACGACGCGAGGTTCGAGGCGTGCAGGACGCTCACCTCCGCGAGGTCACCGGCCGCGCCCGGCGCGTACGCCTCCCACATCCAGTCCAGCGACTCGACGGCGAGAGCGGAGTTCTCCTCCTCGGTCGGCACCGACGCCCGACGGTCGGTGGCCGGGTAGAGCAGTGCGAGGGCGTCGAGGAGGTCGGGTGCTCGCACCGCGAGACCGGCCACCAGGTTCGCGCCCGAGGAGTCCCCGATCCCCGGCACCCAGGCGACGTCGACCCGGTGCTCACCTCCGGTGGCCCGCAGCCAGCGCGCTGCGTTCTCGACGTCGTCGAGGCCGGCGGGATGCGGATGCTCCGGCGCGAGCCGGTAGCCGACCGACAACAGTGCCCATCCCGTGACGTGGGCGAGATGACGGCAGAAGAGGTCGTGCGTCTCCAGGTCGTGCATGACCCAGCCGCCTCCGTGCACGTACAGGGCGACGGGCGCCCCGAGCCGCGGTCGGTACAGGCGACACGACACGCCGTCTGCGTCGACGTCCTCCACGTGGTCGAGACCGATCCGCTCCTGGGCGAGCGCCAGCTCGCGTGACTGAGCCCGGATCTCACGGACCCCCTCGAGCGTGATCGCCTCGGACGCAGGGCCCAGCTCGTCGAGCAGCTCACGTGACTGCGGGTGCAGGGCCATCGGCCCACCCTAGGGCCGGTCACGCCGATTCACCATCGCCCCACGCCTCGGCAGCTGCCCACGTGACCTCCCGTTGGGAGGAGCGACGTTGCCGCAGGACCGTGGTGGACCGGTACCCGATCCGTCGAGAGGTCAGTCGAAGATGGGATCGCGCGTGCGGGTGCGCTTCAGCTCGTAGAAGCCGTCGTAGCCCGCGAGCAGACGCGCGCCGTCGAAGACCTTGCCGGCCTCCTCACCCTTGGGCGCCGGAGTCAGCACCGGACCGAAGAAGGCGACGCCGTCGACCTCGATGACCGGGGTGCCGACCTCCTGGCCGACGCGCTCGATCCCGTCGGTGTGCGAGGCGCGCACCGCGTCGTCGAGTGAGGTGTCGTCGGCGGCGTCGGCCAGCTCGACCGGGAGGCCGATCTCGGCGAGCACCTCCTCGTACAGCTCACGCTCGAACTCGCGTCCACCAGGATGCCGCGCCGTGCCGATGGCGGTGTAGAACTCCCGGAGCTTCTCCTGGCCGTGCTGCTGCTCCACCGCGATCGCGAGCCGCACAGGTCCCCAGCCGCGCTGGATCATGTCCTTGTACTCCTGCGGAACATCCTTGTCCTCGTTGAGGACCGACAGGCTCATCACGTGGAAGACTGTGTGCACATCGCGCACCTGCTCCACCTCGAGCATCCAGCGGGAGGTCATCCAGGCCCAGGGGCACAGCGGATCGAACCAGAAGTCGACGGTCTCGGTCTGTGAAGAGGTCATGCCGGGGACAACACCGGCCGGCCCGCGCGCATTTCCTGCACGAGCGATCCGACCACCGCGTCGAGCCGACCGTCGTTCTCGCGGGCCACCCGGCGCTGGCGCTGGTAGGAGGGCCCGTACCTCACGATGTCGTCCACGTGCCCGAGCTCCTCGGTGCACCCGAGCCGCTCCGCGACGGGCGCGAGGGTCTCCAGGAGTCGGGCGAGGTCTGCGGTGACGAGGTCCTCGTTGGCGTGCTCGTCGAGGATGAGCCAGGAGTCCATCCCGTAGCGGGCCGAGCGCCACTTGTTCTCCTGCGCGAACCACGGCGGCAGGTCGGGCAGCTCACGGCCCGCGTCGAGCTCACTGGAGAAGTGCTCGACGAGGCAGTGGGTCAGGGCCGAGGTGGCGAGCAGCTCCCGCATCGTCGGGATGCCGTCACAGACCCGCACCTCCAGGGTCCCGAACTTCGGCGACGGACGCAGGTCCCAGCGGATCTCGTCGAAGATGTCGATGACGCCGGTGGTGGTGAGGTCCTGGACGTAGTGCTCCAGCTCGGCCCACTCCCGGAAGTGGAACGGCAGACCGGCGGTGGGGAGCTGCTGGAACATGAGCGCCCGGTTGGAGGCGTAGCCGGTCTCCTTGCCGCCCCAGAACGGCGACGACGCGCTGAGCGCCTGCAGGTGGCCGTAGTAGGCGAGCATCGCGTTGCTGATCGGCAGGACCTTGTCGCGGTCCTCGATGCCGACGTGCACGTGGACGCCGTAGATGAGCATCTGTCGGCCCCACCACTGGGTGCGATCGATCAGGGTCTGGTAGCGCTCCTTGTCGGTGACCTGCTGGTTGTCCCACCGGGCGAAGGGGTGCGTGCCGGCGCTCATCAGCTCGACCCGCAGGGGATCGGCGACGGTCCGGATCTCATCGATCGCACGCTGCAGGTCGCGTCCGGCCTCCGCGACGGTCCGACGAACGTCAGAGACCACCTCGACCGTGTTGAGCAGCAGCTCCTGGCGGATGTTGGGGTGGTCGCCCCCGCCCGCCGGGGCCACCGCGTCGAGCACGGTCTGGGCCACCTGGCGCAGGTCACCGGAGTCCGCGTCGACGAGGGCGAGCTCCCACTCGATGCCGACGCTCGACCGCTCGGACGCGGCG
>JBQGDU010000105.1:0-39470 GCA_052039245.1 Aeromicrobium sp.
CCCCAGCCAGTTCTGCCCCGACGCGTCCTCGGCGCACGCGTGGACGACGAGCCCCCACCCCCCCACCGACGCGCCTAGCATCGTGACCACCGAGACCCAGTCGACGGCACCGTAGCGTCCGCCGGCGTCGAAGAGCGCCGCCTCGTCGTAGTCGCGTCGGCGCAGCGCGATGTCGGCGATCATGACGCCTGCCCAGGCAGCGATCGGGACGCCGAGCGTGATGAGGAAGCTCTGGAAGGGCGAGAGGAAGGAGGTGGAGAAGAAGACGACGTAGATCGTGCCGACCGTCAGGATCAGCCCGTCGATGCCCGCTGCGGCAGGGCGGGGGATGCGGACGCCGAGGCTCAGCAGGGTCAGGCCGGAGGAGTAGATGCCGAGCACGGCCCCGCTGACCAGGGCCAGGACGGCGGCCAGCAGGAAGGGCACGAGGAACCACGTCGGCAGGACGGTGGCGAGGGTGCCGATGGGGTCGGCCTCGATGCCGGCCTGCAGCTCCGGCGAGGACCCGGCGAGCAGGATGCCGTACACCACGAGCACCACCGGGGCGAGCGCACCGCCGACGGTGTTCCACGCGACGATCCGCGCACCGGAGACCTCACGTGACTGATAGCGCGACCAGTCGGCCGCGATGTTGATCCAGCCGAACCCGAAGCCCGTCATCACCATGACGAACGCGCCGACGACGGCCTGTCCGGAGCCGTTCGGCATCGCCGCGACGACGTCGAGGTCCACCTGGTCGATCGTCAGCAGGACGTAGCCGATGGTGGCGGCACCGGTGAGCCAGGTCAGGACGGACTGCAGGCGCATGATCAGGTGGTAGCCGGCGACCGAGGCGGCCACGATCAGCGCAGCGATGACCGCACAGGCGACGACCTTGGTGACGGTGCCGCCTCCCCAGCCGAGCTCGCGCAGGACGGTGGCGGTGGCGAGGGTCGCCATGATGGCCAGGAACGTCTCCCAGCCCATCGAGATGAGCCAGGAGAAGACCCCCGGCACCTTCTGCCCCGCGACGCCGAACGGCGCACGACTCAGGACCATCGTCGGGGCGGAGCCACGCTTCCCGGCGATCGCCACCAGGCCACAGGCCACGAACGAGACGACGATGCCGCTCACCGCCACCACCGTGGCCTGCCACAACGACAGCCCGAAGCCCAGCACGAAGCTGCCGTAGGAGATACCGAACACGGACACGTTGGCCGCGAACCACGGCCAGAAGAGATCCGCCGGACGCGCCGTCCGCTCGGTCTCGGCGATGATCTCGATGCCGGTGGTCTCGATCCCGGCCCGGCGCACGGCCTCCAGCGAACGAGGGTCCTCGATGCCCATGGGCCGAGCCTAGACCGAGCCGCCCCCGAGCGGCACGGGCTACCACGGTTTCCCCGGACTCCCCGGCGCTCGTCTCCCGTGGTGGGTGGGCCAGAACCGTGGTGGGCACCCTGATTCCCATCAATTGAGGGGAATCAGGAGGCCTGTGGTGTCGAGGGCGTGGTCGGGGCGAGCGTCAGCGGATGGTGACCTGCCGGCTCGCCAGGCCGTTGCGCACGCTGCGTTCCTCGCTCGTCAGGTCCGACGTGTCGGCGAGCGCCTCGTGCAGACGCTTGCTGAGCGCAGCGACCGGCTCCTCCAGGGGCGCGGCGCCGTCGGCGACGACGTCGGGCTCCATCTCCCACACCGGGACCAGCAGGCCGTGCGCACGGAACATGCCGATGAGCCGGGTGCCGTCGCCCACGCGGTCGGCGTCGGCGGCGTGCAGCCGCGCGAAGGCGTCCAGCACCGTCGACTCGTCCTCGGTGACCACCCAGCGCAGGTAGCGGCGATCCCCCATGCGGGTCCAGTACGCCGCGTCCACCGACGAGAGCCGTTCCGTGGGCGAGACGGACTCGTTGGCCGCGGACAGGGCGTCCGAGCCCTCGGCCTCGGTCCCCTCGACCCAGAAGTCGAACCCCTCGTGCACCTCGACGTCGAACGAGGACGCCGAGTCGACGATGTCCTGCAGGCGCGGACCCACTCCGGGGTCGGTGACCGGCACCGGGTTGCCCGGCTCGACGTCGCGCGCCGTCTCGACGACGTGGGCGAGGTCGCGGCTCACGTCGCCGAAGTTGTGCTGCACCTGCAGCCCGAGCCAGATGTCACCGTCCGGGCGTCTGATGCCGGCGCCGTTGCCGGGCAGCAGCGAGCAGACCCGGACGGTGCCGCCGTCGGCCAAGGTGACGTCGGCCGTGCCGGACGGGACGAACTCGCGCAGAGCGATCCAGTCACCCTCGGCCGGCAGCCCCTCGAACGTGCGTGCCACGTACGGCATCCGCTGCTTCTTCTGACCCTTGCGTCGCGACTTCTTGCCCACGGGCGGTCACTCTACGTGCGTCGGGCGCGGACGGCCGCGTCCCCCCGCGATCGAGGGTTCAGTGCTCGGAGGGTTCAGTGCTCGGAGAGCTCGAGCTCGGCGTTGACCCGAGTGCCCTGGCTCATGTCCACCCACCAGCGGTCCGCGACGCGACTGATGATCGAGAGTCCACGACCGGACAGCGAGTCCTCGTCGAAGTCGATCGGCTCGATCGACGCGCCCTCGCCGGCGTCGTGGACGCTCAGCTCCAGGAGGTGCCGCGAGGTGTCGAGGCTCCAGGTGATCTCGATGCTCTCGTCGGAGTCCGGCTCACCATGGGAGATGGCGTTGGCGATCATCTCGCTGAGCACGATGAGCGCGTCGTCGATGACGGACGCCTCGGCTCGGTGGATGGTGAGGAAGGCCGCCAGCTTGGTGCGCGCGATGCTCGGCGTCGAGGCGTGGAACGGCAGGCGCACCCGAGCGCGCGTCGCCGTGGCGACGCCGTTCGTGGGCTCTGCATTGTGGGGCACTAGTCCAAAATAACCATAGGAGGTGGTCATCTTCCACCCCTCGGGCACGTGAGATGGCTCCCGGGACCGGCGTCCTGCCAGAATCGAGCCCATGGACATCGCCCAGACCACGGTCTCCGAGCTGCACGATCCACTGCCTGCCGACCTCGTCGTCCTCGACGTCCGCGAGCCGCACGAGTGGGCCGCCGGGCACGTCGCGGACGCCGTCCACGTGCCCCTCGGGGACCTCCCCGGGCGGGTCGGCGAGCTGGACCCCCAGGCCCGCACGCTCGTCGTCTGCCACGTCGGAGGGCGGTCCGCCCGCGCCACCGCCTGGCTCGCCCAGCAGGGCCACGACGTCACGAACCTCGCCGGCGGGATGGACGCCTGGGAGGCCGCCGGCCGCCCCACCGCCACCTGACCGCTCACCAGATATGGGTGTCCCTGCACCAAAACCGCCTTGGTTCGGGTGCAGGGGCACACACATCTGGGCGTCAGGCCGCCCGAGAACAGCCGACGGCCCCGGACCTGGTGGTCCGGGGCCGTTCGACGTTCTGGGGACTGCTGCCTTACTTGGCGGCAGCCTTCAGCTTCGAGCCGGCGCTGACCTTCACGCCGTAACCGGCCGGGATCTCGATGGTCTCGCCGGTGGCGGGGTTGCGGCCCGTACGGGCGGCGCGCTCGACGCGCTCGACCGACAGGATGCCGGGGATCGAGACCTTCTCGCCCTTGCTGACGGCGTCGAGCAGGGTGTCGGCCAGGGCCGAGAGCACCGAGTCGGCGTCGGTCTTGCTGGTGCCGGCCTTCTCGGAGAGGGCCGACACGAGGTCGCTGCGGGAGATAGCCACGGGGACTCCTTGATCTTCTGGATGTTTTCCGCTCGTCAGTCTAGGCACAATTCGTTGGAATTCCACGGCACCCCGGCCCTCGGGCGTGGCTCGTCACCGCCAGATCGAGGGCAGGGGGGCCGCCGTGACCGTCGGGAGCGCACGCAGGTAGCGTGGCCGCCCCCACTCCTGCACCCCCAGCGAGGCCAGATGCGGGGTGCGCCACTGGACGTCCACGAGCGCCTCGTCGTCGAGCAGGTCCATGAGGGCGACCAGCGCCACCTTGGACGCATCCCTCGCGTGGTGGAACATCGACTCCCCTGCGAACAGCCCGCCGACGGCCAGGCCGTAGAGCCCACCGACGAGCCGACCCTCGGCGTCACGGGTCTCCACCGAGTGGGCCCAGCCGAGCTCGTGCAGGCGCCCGTAGGCCTCGCTGATGGGCCGCGTGATCCACGCCCCCGGCCGACCGGGGTCGGCGCATGCGGCCACCACCTCCTCGAACGACTCGTCGACCGTCGTCGTGAAGCCCCGCAACGAGCGGCGCAACGACCGGCTCACGTGCAGCGAGCCGCGCGTCAGCACACCGCGGCGCATCGGCGACCACCAGAGCAGGGAACCGCCGTGCGGCATCGGGAAGGCTCCCTGCCGGTAGGCCTCGACGATGGTCTCCGGCTCCAGGTCGGCTCCGGCGGCGACGCAGTCGTCGTCCGGCCACTGCGCCGGGTCGAAGTCCCAGCGCGATGGCCCCAGGGGCGCCGGCCTCACCGGACGGGCTCGCGGTTCATGCTTCCAGGATCCTCAGCAGGTGGTGCCGAGGTGCGTCGCCCCACTCGCGCCACTCCTCGTCGGTCGCGTGCTGCAGGCACGACCACCACGTGCCGGCTCGGTTGACGGCGTGCGTGTAGACCGCCGCGGCGAACAGCGCACGCATGTCCCTCGACCCGACGACGTCGCACCACTCCTGCGCGTAGGCACCCAGCACGTCGTCCCAGCGAACGTCGGCATCGGAGGCGATCACGCCGTACGGCACGTTCAACACCTCCACGGCGTGGGCCCACTGGGCGTCGCCGAAGTCGAGCAGCCGTCCGTCGGTGAACGCGTTCCAGGGATGGACATCGCCGTGCTGGAACGTCACCGGCACCCGCG
Organism: Aeromicrobium sp.; assembly: GCA_052039245.1. GTDB lineage: Bacteria > Actinomycetota > Actinomycetes > Propionibacteriales > Nocardioidaceae > Aeromicrobium. The sequence continues at coordinate 4,812 of JBQGDU010000105.1, forward strand.
ACCCCGCCAGCCGCTCGGCAGCGCCCACCACGTCGTCGCGCCGTGCCGCCAGGGCAGCACGCTGTGGTTCCCCGAGGTACGACGGATGATCGGCGGGTACGTCCGACAGCGCATCGAGAAGGCGGTCGAACCTCGCCGGGACGGTGCCGGGCGAGCAGTCCGGCAGTCCCGTGGCGAGCAGCCGCGCGCCCTCGTCGGCCACGGCCTGCTGCACCTGGGCGACCGTCCTCAGCACGCCGGTCCAGTCCTCGGTGGTGGGCGGATGGTCGTCACCGAGCGTGGCACCGTGGTCGGCGGAGAGGATCCACCCGCGGTCCGCGTCCACCGCGAGCGGGACGGGGACGTCCCTCGGGGACAGCTCGGCGAGCAGCCGGTGCAGCCCCGCCTCGAAGCGCATGGTCGGGCACGTGGCCTTGAACCAGACCGGCCCGCGGTCGGTGGGCGTCAGCAGCAGCGTCGACCACGGCCGGACGCGACGCTGCTCGACGGGGCCGGTGAGGCGCAGGCCGGCTTCATCGCAGCGCGCATGCACCCAGGAGCGTGCATCGTCGAGCCAGCGCCGAGACGTCACCGTCTGCGAGAACGCGGGACCCATGGGCAGAGCGTAGGGGTCCCGGTCGTTCGAGCGGTGGATTCGTGCGTGAAACCTAGGATGAGCCCATGGGCATCGGTAGCAAGGCAGCGGCTCGCGCCGGTACGGCGGCGGCCCCGTCGATGGCGTCCGGGTTCGTCCGAAGGGTGCTGGACCAGGCCATCGACGGCATCGGTCCACTCCCCTCCGCGGGGACGTCGGCGGACCGCCGTCGGGTGGACGCCGACGGCGACGTGGAGGCGGCCATCGCCTCCCTCGTCAAGCGGCACGTCGCGCTCGCGGGCGCCCAGGGGTTCGTCACCAACCTCGGCGGCATCGCCTCGGCTGCTGCTGCCATCCCCGCCAACGTCGTCGGCGTGACCCTCGTGCAGTGCCACCTCGTGGCGGGCATCGCCCACCTGCGCGGTTGGGACCTCGACGACCCCCGCGTGCGGAACGCGATCCTCGCCTGCATGCTCGGCGAGGACGCCGTCAAGGACCTGCTCAAGCGACGTTCGCTGCCGTCGTCGCCGATGGCGCTCGCGACGTCACCGGTGCACGACCCAGCCCTGGACCAGCTCATCTCCCGCGAGGTCACCAGCGAGCTCATCGCTCGCACGGCGGGCAAGCGCGCCGTCACGCTGGTGAGCCGACGCATCCCCTTCATCGGCGGTGCCGTCGGCGGTGGATCGGACGGCTGGGCGACGTGGCAGATCGGCCAGTACGCCTCGGCCGAGCTCAAGGACCGCAACGTCCGCGACTCCGCCTGAAGGCCCCTGCAGGTCGAGGCGCCGCCGACGGTCTGCCGCCGCAACGCCTCACCACGGACCTCACGTCGCGGAGAGCCGCCGCTCGACGCGCCGCATCACGTCGGCCTGGGCGCGGTTGAGGCGGGCGTCGGAGGCGACGTCCGGCAGGAGGCCGGCCGGCGTCTCGAGCAGGCGTAGGCCCACGGCCGACTGCCCGAACCACTAGAGCCACCGTCCCATCGCCTCGGCGAGCTCCTCGGCGACGCTCGCGACCTCGGCCGCGCCCGCCTCGGGCGCGCGCGCCGAGAGCCGGGCCTCCGCTGTCACGAGGCGTTCGTCGTCCGCGCCACGGGCGCTCCCCTCCCGCAACCGGTCCAGCAGCTCACGACGCTCGTCGTCGTCGCGGGCCGCCTGCGTCAGCACGACGAGGGCGTCGAGGTCGAGGACGTCGAGACCCTGCCGCTGCGCCGCGGGTCCGCCATCTCCTCGCCCCTCCTGCGGACGGGCCCCGCTGCGCCGCATGAAGGCGATCAGGTCCACGACACCCGGCGGGAGGTCGGGCCGCACGCCGTCGGCGCGCAGGTCCGCGATGCGTCGACGCAGGGCCTGCAGCCGCTCCACGGTCTCGGCCAGCTCGGCGTCGAGCTCGTCCAGCACGTCCGTCGTGGCGTCGTCGTCGGGGTCGTCGAGCAGCGTCGGCATCCGGTCGAGACCGATGCCGAGCTCGGCGAGCCGTCGGATCCGCAGCAGCCGCGCGACGGAGGCCAGGTCGTAGCTGCGATAGCCGTTGGACTCCCGCCGGGGCTCGGGCAGGATGCCGATCTGGTGGTAGTGCCGCAACGTCCGCACGGACACTCCGGCGAGCTGGGCGAGCTCCTTGCTGCGCATCACGGCCTCCTCAGGCGGGCTGGAGCCGACGCAGCGGCGGGACGACGAGCGCCACGCCGACCGCGACGAGCCAGGTCACGGCCACGACGACTCCCGCCGTCGTGATCGAGGTGTGCTCGACCATCATCGCCGATCCGAAGACTCCGATGGCCGGAGCGCCGGTCATGGCGGCGTTCTGGGTGCCCATCACCCGCCCACGGATCGCGTCCGGGATGCTCTCGATCATCACGACGCCGAGCACGGCACTGAGCACCCCGCCGAAACCGCCCAGGAGCACCGCGCCGGTGAGGATCCAGGCCGTGGCCGGCAACGCGGCGACGAGGCCGACGGCACCGACCGAGCCGACCAGCGACACGGCGAACCAGAGTCGTCGTGACCCGCGGCCGGAGAGCAGCGCGTAGGCACCCGACCCGACGAGCATGCCGGCGGCGAGCGCACTCAGGACGGGCCCCAGCATCCCCTCACGACCGAGGCTCGTGAAGTGCACCGGCAGGATCAGGCCCTGCAGCGCCGTCAGCACGATGACGAGCGCGAGGTTCAGGATCGTGACGGCCCGCACGAGCGGGCTCCTGCGGAACAGCCACGTCCACCCCTCACGCAGGTGGGCGATCGTCCCTCCGGCGGCGGCCCCGGTCGGCGGCGCGACGCGGCCCACGTCACGGGGGAGGAGGAGGGTCGTGAGCGCGGCGGCGAAGGCGAGACCGGCGGTGACCCAGAGAGCTCCGGCCCCCTCGAGCCGCACGACGAGGAAGGCGGCGATCGCCGGCCCGATGAGCATGGTCACGGCGCCGAGGCTCTCGCGCAGGCTGACGAGCCGCTCGTACGACAGGCCGCTGCGGCGCTGCACACCGGGCAGGAGGGTCTCGCGTGCTGTGAGACCGGGAACGTCGCCGAAGGATCCGATGACGCCGAACAGCACGAACCACCCGAGCGCCAGCCCGATGCTCGAGTCGATGAGCGGCAGCGCCGCGACGGCCGCGGTCGAGACGAGATCGGTGAGGATCGACATGCGTCGGCGGTCCAGGCGGTCGACGAGGCTGCCCATGAGCAGACCCGCCAGGACGGCCGGCACGGCCGTGGCTGCTGCCACGATGCCGGCGTCGAGGGCGCGGCCGGTGGTCTGCAGGACCACGAGCGGCAGCACGATCGCGGCCACGGAGTTGCCGAGGATGCTCAGCCCGTAGGAGGTGAAGTAGACGATGACGGAACGGTCCATGCGGCCATGGAAAACTATGACGTCGCGTCGGACTCAAGCGCTCCAGCATCGCTCAGGAGCGCACGTGCATCCGTTCACCTTGAGGACCGAAGATGCCGAGCACCTCAGCGGGGTGAGGACCTGGATTGTTCACCCAGTGGGGGGTGCGGGTGTCGAACTCGACGACCTCGCCGGGTTCCAGGAGCAGGTCGCGGGTGCCCACGACGAGTCGCAGCCGCCCGGACAGGACGTACATCCACTCATAGCCGTCGTGCGTCTGCGGCGTGACCGCGGCGTCCGGACGCGGGGGGATGATCATCTTGAACGCCTGGAGACCGCCCGGGCGACGGGTCAGCGGGACGTGGGTGGACCCGTGGCGCTTGATCGGCTTGGCCCGTACACGGGGATCACCGGTCTCCGGAGCGTCGACGAGCTCATCGAGCGCGACGCGGTGGGCGGCCGCGAGCGGGAGCAGCAGCTCCAGCGTCGGTTTGCGCTGGCCCGACTCCAGGCGCGAGAGCGTGCTGACCGAGATGCCGGTCTCCTGCGCGAGGTCGCCGAGGGTCGCGTCGCGCTCCAGGCGCAGCTGGCGCAGCCGCGGGCCCACGCCACGCAGCACGTCGTCGAGGTCGTCCATACGCCCATCTTGCCATTACAGCAACGATGTTTGTCAACATGGCAGAGATGCCGGAGGCTGGTCACATGAACGCAGACCAGACCCCCAGCGACGTCTCCCGGGACGCCTCCTTCGACGTCATCGTGATCGGCGGAGGCGCCGCCGGCCTCGCCGCCACCCTCGTCCTCGCCCGGTCCCGCCGCCGCGTCCTGCTCGTCGACGCCGGAGAGCCGCGCAACGCCCCCGCCGACCGCGTGCACAACTACGTCGGCCGCGAGGGCACGCCACCGCTCGAGCTCACGGCGATCGGTCGGGAGGAGGTGGAGCAGTACGGCGCGCAGGTGGTCACCGGGGCAGTGACCGCGGCGCGTGCGGTGGGCGACGTCGAGCCCTCCTTCGAGCTCGACCTGGACGACGGCCGCACCCTGAGCACCCGGCGCATCGTCCTCGCCACCGGGGTCCGCGACGTGCTGCCGGAGGTCACCGGTCTGGCCGAGCGCTGGGGGCGCGACGTCCTGCACTGCCCGTACTGCCACGGCTGGGAGGTGCGTGACCAGCGCATCGGCATCCTCGCCACCGGTCCGGCGGCACTGCACCAGGCCGGACTCTTCCGCCAGCTGAGCGGCCAGGTCACGGTGCTCGTCAACGGCGGCGACCTCAGCCACCGCGACCGGGTCCGCCACGTCGCCCGGGGCGTCGACTTCGTCGAGGGCGACGTCGTGGAGGTGCTCACCACCGACGACCGACTGAGCGGCGTGCGCCTCGAGGACGGCAGTATCGTCGAGCTCGACGCGCTCGTGGTCGCGCCCTTCCCCGACGCCTCCTGCGACCTCGCCGAGCAGCTCGGCGTGCCGACCCGTGACGTCGCGATGGGCGAGCACGTCATGGCGCGCTCACTCGCGGCGGCCCCCATGACCGGGGCGACCGACGTCCCCGGCGTGGTCGTCGCGGGCAACGCCGCCTTCCCGATGGGCACCACGATCGGAGCGGCCGCCGACGGCACGCAGGTGGGCGCGGCACTCAACGCCGACCTGGTGGAGGCCGACGGCGTGACGGCGCTGGAGGAGTACCGCGCCGCCCAGAACGAGCCCGAGCCGTGGGACGAGCGGTACTCAGCGGCCGAGCACGTGTGGAGCGGCGCCGTCAACCCTCGACTCCCGGCCCTGACCGCGGACCTCCCTCGTGGCCGCGCGCTCGACGTCGGCAGCGGTGAGGGAGGTGACGTGCTCTGGCTCGCCGAGCAGGGTTGGGACGTGACCGGGTTGGACTTCTCCGCCGCCGGGCTGGCCCGTGCCGCCGCGCACGCCGAGGAGCGAGGTCTGGCCGGACGCACGCACTGGCGTCGCGAGGACGCCAGGACGTGGGAGCCGGACGAGCAGTGGGACCTCGTGACGTCGCACTACCTGCACCTGGCGGGCGACCAGATGCCCGAGGCGGTCGGCCGGATCGCCCGCGCCGTGGCGCCGGGCGGCTCGCTGCTCGTCGTGCTGCACCACCCCGAGGACGTGGGCGCGCGCCACGACCCGACGGTCGACGCCGCGCAGGAGCTCGCCGCCGGGCTGGGGCCGCAGGAGTGGGACGTGCGGACCGACGTCGTCGACCGCACCCACACCGGCCACGGCCCCGACGTCGTCGTGCGCGACGTCGTGCTCTTCGCCACCCGCCGCTGAGCCCCCGTTCCCGCGGGTCCCCGCTGGCAGACGGGGTCAGGCGAGGGCGCGGACCACGGCGCTCGCGGGAGGCTTGCCGAGCCGCTCAGCCATCCACAGACTGGTGGCGGCGACGGCGTGGAGGTCGACACCGTGCTCGATGCCGAGTCCGTCGAGCATCCAGACGAGATCCTCGGTGGCCAAGTTGCCCGTGGCGCTCTCGGCGTACGGGCAGCCGCCGAGCCCGCCGGCCGACGCGTCAAAGGTCGTGACGCCCGCGAGCAGCCCGGCGAGCGTGTTGGCCAGCGCCTGGCCGTACGTGTCGTGGAAGTGCATCGCGAGCCGCTCCACTGCGACACCGGCCGCCTCGAACCGGGCCACCAGATCGCCCACCTGACCGGCCGTGCCGACGCCGATGGTGTCCCCGAGGGAGAGCTGCGTCGCCCCGAGGTCGAGCAGGTCCTTGCCGACCCGCACCACCACGTCGGGATCGACCGCCCCCTCCCACGGGTCGCCGAAGCACATCGAGACGTAGGCGCGGACGTCGGCGCCCGCCTCGAGCGCCCTCCGCACCACCGGCTCGAACATGGTCATCTGGTCGGCCAGCGTGCTGTTGAGGTTCTTGGCGGCGAACGTCTCGGTGGCGCTCGCGAAGACGGCGACGTGGGTGCAGCCGGCCTCCAGCGCACGGTCCAGTCCACGCTCGTTGGGCACCAGCACGGGGTGCGTCATGGTCCCGTGGTCGCTGAGCGCAGCCACCACCTCAGCGGCGTCCGCGAGCTGGGGAACCCAGCGCGGATGGACGAAGCTCGTGGCCTCCACGACGGGCAGCCCAGCAGCGACCAGCCGCCGCACCAGCTCCACCTTGACCTCGACCGGGACGATGCCGGACTCGTTCTGCAGTCCGTCGCGCGGCCCCACCTCATAGATCGTCACCCGCTCCGGCAAGGCCCGCGACCCGCTGAGTGGGGTGGGGGTCGGGCGCGGGATCATGCGTCCTCCTCGACGTGCACGACGACATGGCCCATCGCGACCTGGTCGCCCACGGCCGCGCCGACGTGGGTGACGACCCCGTCGTGCGGGGCCTGGAGCGCCAGCTCCATCTTCAGCGCCTCCACCGCACCGAGACGCTGACCGGCCGAGACCCGGTCCCCCACGGCGACGTCGAGCCCGACGACGGCCCCGGGCATCGGGGAGACGACGTCGGCGGTGCCCGCGACGGTGGCCGAGGGGCGACGCATCGCATCGACCTCCTCGAACACCCAGGACTCCCCCTGGAAGGAGGCCCAGGTCCTCGGGCCACGACCGCTGAGCGTCCACCCCGGTCCGAAGGCGCCCGGCTCGACCTCGTGCGTCGCCCCGGTGGGATCGACCAGGCGGATCCGCATCGGCGCAGGGCCGCCTGCCAGGCGCCACCCGTCGCTGCGGTCGAACGGGCGCCACGCCGACTCGTCGGCCCGCTCGGCCACGAGTCCGGCCACGGCCTCCAGCGCTTCGGGAGGAACCGCCGGCCGCTCCAGCAGCGGACCCTCGTACGCGTCCAGCCACGCGGTGTGGATCTCCCCGCCGCGGAACGCCGGGGAGTCGACGAGTCGGCGCAACCAGCCGAGGTTGGTGGCGATCCCCACCACGTACGATTCGTCGATCATCGTCAGCACGTCCTCGATCGCGGCCTCGCGATCGAACCCGTACCCGACGAGCTTGGCCAGCATCGGGTCGTACGCCGACGACACGATGACCGCCCGATCGTCGTCCTCGATGGCGGCGTGCACCCGCGATTCGACGTCCCCGGGACCGACCCGGGCTGACTCGTCCTCGTCGAGGTCGAGCAAGGACTCCCCCGCCCACTCGACGTCGAGGACCTCACCGGCCTGCGGCAGGAACCCGGCGTACGGGTCCTCCGCGTACACGCGCACCTCGACGGCGTGCCCGGTGCAGGCGATCTCACCCTGGCCGAGCGGAAGGGGCCGACCGGCGGCGACGTCCAGCTGCCACCGCACGAGGTCGAGCCCGGTCACCTGCTCGGTGACGGGGTGCTCCACCTGCAGACGGGTGTTCATCTCCAGGAAGTAGGCCGTCTGACCCTGCCGCCCGTCGCCCGACACCCCCGCCGGGTCTCCCGAGACCAGGAACTCCACGGTCCCCGCGCCGACGTAGCCCACCTCCCGGCACAGCGCCACCGAGGAGCTCAGGAGCCGCTCGCGGAGCGCGGGATCGAGGTCGGGAGCCGGGGCCTCCTCCACCACCTTCTGGTGGCGACGCTGCACCGAGCAGTCCCGGTCGTACAGGTGCACGACGTTGCCGTGCGCGTCGCCGAAGACCTGCACCTCGACGTGGCGACCGCCCTCGACGTACGCCTCCACCAGGAGCGTGTCGTCACCGAAGGCGGCGGCTGCCTCCCGTCTCGCCGTCGCGAGCGCGTCGCCGAGATCCTCGGGCCGACGCACGACGTGCATCCCCTTGCCGCCACCACCGGCTGCGGCCTTCACGAGCACCGGGTACGCGTCCGCAGGGACGGCATCGGGATCGAACCGCGGCATCACCGGCACGCCGGCCCGCTCGGCCACCTCGCGAGCCCGGTCCTTGCGCCCCATCAGGTCGATGACGTCGGCCGACGGGCCGACGAACACGAGCCCGGCGTCCACGACGGCCCGCGCGAACTCAGCGTTCTCGGACAGGAAGCCGTAACCGGGGTGGATCGCGTCGGCGCCGGACTCGACGGCGGCCGCGACCACCTCGGCGATGTCGAGGTAGGAGCCGACCCGGACGGCGGCGTCCGCCTCCCGGGGAGCCAACGCATCGACGTCGTGGTCGGTGAAGACCGCGACGCTGCGCAGTCCGGCGTCGCGGCAGGCCCGGACGACGCGTCGGGCGATCTCCCCGCGGTTGGCGACGAGCACGGTGCTGATCACCCGGGTGGTGGGGGGCGTCTCGGTCATGGCGGTCACATCCGGAAGACGCCGAAGCCCGGGGCTCCGCCGTCGTCGAGGTCGGGTCGGTCGGCGAACGAGGGCACGGGCGCGTTGGCGCAGGCCTGCAGGGCAAGGCCGAGAAGGCGGCGGGTGTCGCGAGGGTCGATGATGCCGTCGTCCCACAGTCGTGCCGTGGCGTAGTAGGGGTTGCCCTGCTCCTCGTACTGCGCGCGGATCGGGTCCTTGAAGGCTTCCTCCTCGTCGGCGGACCACTCGCCCCCCCTGGCCTCGATGCCGTCGCGCCGGACCGTGGCCAGCACCGAGGCCGCCTGCTCCCCGCCCATGACGGAGATGCGGGCGTTGGGCCAGGTCCAGAGGAATCGCGGGTCGTAGGCGCGGCCGCACATCCCGTAGTTGCCGGCGCCGAACGAGCCGCCGATGACGACGGTCAGCTTGGGGACGATGCTCGATGCCACCGCGGTGACGAGCTTGGCGCCGTCCTTGGCGATGCCACCGTTCTCGTACTCCCGACCCACCATGAACCCGTTGATGTTCTGCAGGAACAGCAGCGGGACGCCGCGCTGGTTGGCCAGCTCGACGAAGTGCGCGCCCTTGAGCGCGGACTCGCTGAACAGGATGCCGTTGTTGGCCACGATCGCCACGGGGTAGCCCTCCACGTGGGCGAAGCCGCACACGAGCGTGTCGCCGTAGAGCGGCTTGAACTCGTGCAGGCGGGAGTCGTCGACGACGCGGCGGATCACCTCGCGCACGTCGTAGGAGGTGCGTCCGTCGACAGGAACCACGTCGAGCAGCGTCTCGGGGTCCTCGCGGGGCGGCAGCGCCTCCTGCGGCTCCAGATGCGTCCGGGCCGGACCCAGCGTGCCGATGACGGAGCGGACGATGTCGAGTGCGTGCGCGTCGTCGTCGGCCAGGTGGTCGACGACGCCGGACGTGCGGGCGTGCACGTCGCCGCCACCGAGCTCCTCGGCGGTCACGACCTCGCCCGTCGCGGCCTTCACGAGCGGTGGTCCGCCGAGGAAGATCGTGCCCTGGTCCTTGACGATGACGGACTCGTCGCTCATCGCGGGCACGTACGCGCCGCCCGCGGTGCACGAGCCCATGACGGCCGCCACCTGGGCGATGCCCCGGGCCGACAGCTGCGCCTGGTTGAAGAAGATGCGTCCGAAGTGCTCGCGGTCGGGGAAGACCTCGTCCTGCATCGGCAGGAACGCGCCGCCGGAGTCGACGAGGTAGACGCACGGGAGTCCGTTCTGCTGAGCGATCGTCTGTGCGCGCAGGTGCTTCTTGACCGTGAGCGGGTAGTACGTGCCGCCCTTGACGGTGGCGTCGTTGGCCACCACCATCACCTCGCGGCCCGCCACCCGCCCGATGCCGGTGATGATCGAGGCGCTGGGGACGGCCCACGCCTCGTCCGTCTCTCCGTACATCCCGTACGCGGCCAGCGGGGCGATCTCGAGGAACGGGGAGCCGGGGTCGAGAAGACGGTCGACGCGGTCGCGCGGCAGCAGCTTCCCGCGGGAGAGGTGACGCTCCCGCGACGCGGCGCTGCCGCCCTGGCGAACGGTCGCGAGGCGGTCGCGCAGCTCCTCCACGAGGTCGTGCATGGTGGGACTCACACCGCCAGGTTAACACCTATTAACCTGGCGGTGTGGTGCGATGGTCGGGACGAACGGAGCCTTCATGGACATCGCGCACGAGACCCTCAGCTTCGACCTCGAGGTCGCCGCCCCGCGCGAACGCGTGTGGGCCGCCTTCGCTGACCCGACCCGCCGCGTCGAGTGGAGCGTGCCCGACGGCGAGGCGCAAGTCTTCGACCACGACGACCTGCGCAGCGGCGGCACGACGCGCTACCGCTGCGGCGAGCCCGGCGTCCTGCCCTTCCACGGCTCCCAGGACCATCTGCTCGTCGTCCCCGGGGAGCGCGTCGTCCAGACCGACGTCGTGGAGACGGACGGGCAGGTGCTCGCCGCGGCGCTCATCACCTGGACCTTCACCGACACCGGCGCGGGCACCCGGATCGACGTCCTGGACCAGGTGACCTCGTTCGTCGGTGAAGGCATGATCGACGGTCACCGAGCCGGTCATCGGCTCGCGCTCGAGCAGCTGGCGCGCCACCTGGCCACTTGAGCCCGCCGCAGTGCCGCGGCGGGCTCGCTATCGTCACCTGCGTGAGCGAACGACGAGTGCAGATCTCCCGTGCGGCGATCCCGCTGTTCGCCGAGCGAGGCTTCCACGGCGTGAGCGTCGGGGACGTCGGCGCAGCATCGGGCATCACCGGGCCCGCGATCTACAAGCACTTCCGCGGCAAGGAGGACGTGCTGACGCACGCGCTGGTCGACATCAGCACCGAGCTCCTGCAGACCGGGCGTGCGCGCGTCGCCGCCGCCGCGACCGCCAGCGAACAGCTCGACGCCCTCATCGCGTGGCACGGCGACTTCGCCGTCTCGAACTCCGCCTACATCGTCGTGCAGGAGCGGGAGTGGTCCACCCTCGACGTCGACGCCAGGGCCCAGGTACGACGCATCCAGCTGGCCTACATCGACGTCTGGGTGGACGTCGTGCGACGGCTCCGCGACGACCTGACGCGCGCCGAGGCCCGCGCCGCCGTCCAGGCGACGCTCGGGCTGCTGAACTCCACCCCGCACAGCGCCCGCATCGGCGAGGACGCCCTGCACGCGTTGCTCAGCCGGATGGCACGATCCGCGCTGCTGGGCTGAGGTCGCTCACAGCTTGGCCTCGAACGTCTGGGACGAGGCGGTCGCCCAGTCACGCACCCAGCCCTCAGGGGCGTCGACGAGCAGCTCCCCCGGCTCGAGCCACTGGAAGAGGTCGAAGTAGGTCTGCGTGACCTGGGGATCCACCCGCCGGAACAGCTTGCGTGGCGTGAGCTGGTCGAAGGAGTCCAGGCCCATGGACGCGATGATCTGCATCGCGCTGTTGATCGTCTTCTCCTGGTACTGGTGGACGCGATGCTTCTTGTCGTCGACGACGAGCGCCCTGGCGCGCCACGGGTCCTGGGTGGCCACGCCGACGGGGCACGTGTTGGTGTGGCACGTCTGCGCCTGGATGCATCCGACGGCGAACATCATCGCCCGGGCCGCGAGGGTGAAGTCGGCTCCCTGGCAGATGCGCTTCACGATGTCGATGCCGCTGGCCACCTTGCCGCTGGCGCCGACCTTGACCCGCTCGCGTAGTCCGCATCCCACGAGGGCGTTGTGCACGAACATGAGGCCCTCGGTGAGCGGCATGCCGACGTGGTCCTCGAACTCCACCGGGCCGGCGCCCGTGCCACCCTCCGAGCCGTCGACGATGATGAAGTCCGGGGTGCTGTCCAGCTCGACCATCGCCTTGCAGATGGCCAGGAACTCTCGTCGCGAGCCCACGCAGAGCTTGAATCCGACCGGCTTGCCTCCGCTGAGGTCGCGCAGCCTGGCCACGAACTCGATGAGCCCCACGGGGGTGTCGAAGGCTGTGTGCGCCGGCGGGGAGACGATGGTGGTGCCGATCGGCACGCCGCGCGCCTTCGCCACCTCGTCGTTGACCTTCGACCCGGGGAGCAGCCCGCCGAGTCCTGGCTTGGCGCCCAGCGACAGCTTCAGGGAGACGGCCTTGACCTGCTCCTCGTGGGCGCGCTGCACGAACGGCTCCGGGTCGAAGCGTCCCTGGGCGTCACGACAGCCGAAGTAGGCCGATCCGATCTCCCAGATCAGGTCGCCGCCGTGCTTGCGGTGGTAGGAGGTGATGGAGCCCTCGCCCGTGTCGTGAGCGAACCCGCCGAGCGCCGCACCGGCGTTGAGCGCCTCGATCGCGTTCCCCGACAGCGACCCGAAGCTCATCGCGGAGACGTTGAGGAGGGCGATGTCGTAGGGCCGGGTGCACTCTGGTCCGCCGAGGCGGACCCGTGGGACCACACCGTCGGGCTTGGGACGGGCGCGCAGGGAGTGCGCCACGAACTCGTACCCGACGGCGTTGACGTCGCGTTCGGTCCCGAACGGCTCCTCCCCGTGGTTGCCCTTGGCCCGGTCGTAGACGAGGTCGCGGATCTCCCGGTCGTACGGCGTGCCCTCGGTGTTCTTCTCCACGAAGTACTGCTGGATCTCCGGGCGGACGTGCTCGAGCATGAATCGGGCGTGCCCGATCACCGGGTAGTTGCGCAGCACACTGTGGCGCCGCTGCGCGAGGTCGTGGACGCCGACGAGCCCCAGCACGGTGAGGGGGCCGGCGGCCCACCACCAGTGCGGCGAGTCACGGAGGGCCAGCCCCCATCCGACGCCCGCGACCACGACCAGTCCCGCCACCGCCAACCACCGGATCATGCCCGCCATGCTGGCATCGCACCCCGGTGCCGTCCACCGTCAGCCGGTGGCCGGGCCGACCGGCCGACGCCGGCACGGCGGCTGTCCCGCGATCGTCGTCGGGCCCGGTGAGACGGACCGGGTCAGCGAGCGACACTCTCCGCGACGGTCCTCGGGGTGTCCTTGGCCTCGCCCTGGCGCAGGCGGCTCGCGGCCACCGCGGACAGCAGCGCCACTCCGACGCAGTAGATGATGACGAGGCGCCAGTGCCCGTCGGCGGCGGCGAGCAGCGACGCGCCCAGGAGGGGCGAGAGCCCTCCGCCGAGCGTGGCGCCGACCTGCTGGGTGAGCGAGAGTCCGGTGTAGCGGACGTTCACCGGGTACAGGTTGGAGAACAGCGCCCCCTGCGTGGAGTACATCATCGCGTGACCGACGCCGAGGCCGAGCGTCATGCCGAGGGTGTAGGCCCAGAAGTTCCCGGTCTGGATGAGCAGGAAGAAGGGGACGCACAGCACGAGCTGGAAGACGGCACCTCCCACGTAGATCACGCGTCGACCGATGCGGTCGGACAAGTGCCCGAACAACGGCAGCGTGAAGCACTCCACGAGGCAGGCGATGAGCACAGCGGTCAGCACCGGGCCGCGCGGGAGGTCGAGCTCGACCGTCACGTACGTGATGGCGACGACGTAGTAGATGTTGAACAGGCCGCTCTCGGCGAGCTTGGCCAGGATCGAGAGCACGACGGTGCCGGGCTGGCGCGTCACGACCTCGCGCACCGGGAGGCTCTGCACCTCCTTGTCGGCCCGCATCTTGACGAACTCGGGGCTCTCGGTGACGCGCAGACGGATGTACACGCCGACGGCGATCAGCAGGATGCTCAGCAGGAACGGGATGCGCCACGCCCACTGCTCGTAGGCACCGGAGGGCAGCACGGCGTCCAGCAGCGCGACCAGTGCGACCGGCAGGAGCACACCGGCGGGGGTGCCGATGTGGACGATCGAGGTGAACAGACCCTGACGGTCGCGGGGGCTGTACTCGAGCGCCATCAGCACGCCGCCGCCGTACTCGCCGCCCATGCCGAGTCCCTGGATCACGCGGATGAGCACGAGCAGGATCGGCGCCCAGATGCCGATGGTGTCGTACGACGGCAGCAGGCCGATGGCGAAGGTGCCGATGCCCATCATGAGCATCGTGATGATGAGGACGTTCTTGCGGCCGAGCTTGTCGCCGAAGTGGCCGAAGATCAGACCGCCCAGTGGCCGGGCGAGGTAGCCCACGAAGTACGTCGCGAACGCCGCGAGCGTGCCGACGAGTGGCGAGGCGTCCGGGAAGAAGATGCGGTCGAAGACGAGGGCCGCGGTGGTGGCGTAGAGCGTGAAGTCGTAGTACTCCACGGTGGTGCCCAGGGCACTCGCCGTCACGACGCGACGCAGCGGCGTCGCCTTCGCGTTCTCCTCGGCCTGCTTCGACATGGTCATCCCCTCGAGCGGTCTGAAATCTGATGCATCAGGCACAGTAGTCCCGTGAACGCGGTATGACAACCCTGTTGCGGCGGCGAATCCGCCGGATCGAACCGGGCCCGCGCCCTGCCGCTCGTGCGCCACAGCCAGCGCAGTTGTCCATGTAATACATCAGGTACACAATGGCGTCATGGCTGATACCTCCCCCACCCCGATCGAGACCCAGCTCGCCCGCGCCGACGAGATCCGTCGTGCTGTCGCCACGAGTCCTGTGGCGCACCGCGCCGACTGGCTCGACTCGCTCGCCGACGCCCTGGACCAGCACGCCGACGAGCTCGTGCCCCTCGCGCACGAGGAGACGAGCCTGGGCACCGAACCCCGGCTCGCCGGTGAGCTGCGCCGTACGACCTTCCAGGCACGCCTGTTCGCGCACGGGCTGCGCGACGGCTCGCTGGTCCCGCGTCAGGTCGACCTCGCCGACGAGTCGTGGGGCATGGGTCCACGTCCGGACCTGCGACGCACCGTGCAGGGCATCGGCCCCGTCCTCGTGTTCGCCGCGAGCAACTTCCCGTTCGCCTTCAGCGTGTGCGGCGGCGACACCGTCTCGGCCATCGCCGCCGGCTGTCCGGTGACCGTCAAGGCCCACCCGGGTCACCCGCGACTGTCTCGCCGGACCGCGGACATCGCCTCCGCTGCTCTCACGGCAGCAGGCGCCCCCGAGGGCCTCCTGCAGCTCATCGAGGGCACCGAGGAGAGCCTCGACGCACTGCGCGACCCCCGCATCCTCGCCGCGGCGTTCACCGGCTCGACACGCGGCGGCCGTGCACTCGCCCAGGTGGCCGCCGACCGCCCGGATCCCATCCCCTTCTACGGCGAGCTGGGCAGCGTCAATCCCGTCGTCGTCACCCCAGCAGCCGCCGAGGCACGACTCCAGGACGTCCGCGACGGCTGGGTGGCCTCCCTGACCCTCGGCGTCGGACAGTTCTGCACCAACCCCGGCCTGCTGCTGGTGCCCGACGCAGAGGCGTTCGTGGAGGGGATCCAGCTGCCGACGCCCGCGCCCATGCTCAACGAGCGGATCGAGGAGGGGTACCGGACCGGTCTCGAGCACGTCAGCGACGTCGACGGCGTGCGGGTGGCGATCACCGGCTCCACCTCCGAGCGAGGCATCACCCCCAGCGTGCTGGTCGCAGACCGGGACACCGTCCTCGGCTCGCCCGAGCTGCTCGGCGAGGAGATCTTCGGACCGGCCGGCCTCGTCGTCGGCTACGGCGACGCCGACGGTCTGGCCGCGCTGGTCGATGCCCTGCCCGGTCAGCTCACCTGCACCGTGCAGACCGCCACGGACGACGACGAGGTCGCCGCCGCGGTGCTTCCGGCGCTCGCCGAGCGCGCCGGCCGCGTGGTGTGGAACGAGTGGCCCACCGGGGTCAGTGTCACGGCCGCGCAGCAGCACGGCGGCCCGTGGCCCGCTACCACCGCACCCACGACGACGTCCGTGGGAACGGCGGCGATCAGCCGGTTCCAGCGCCCCGTCGCGTACCAGAACGTGCCCCAGGCGCTGCTGCCGGAGAACCTGCGCGACTGACCCGCCGCACGAAGAAGGTCGGCCCCGGACCCGGGTGGGTCCGGGGCCGACGTCGTCAGGCGTACGGGCTCAGGCGATGAGCCCGGCGACCTTGAGCGCCTGGCCGATCTCGGCACGCTCGGCGTCGGACGCCGGAGCGAACGGCTTGCGCGGCCGTCCGCCGTCGCGGCCCTGCAGCTCCAGGGCGGCCTTGATGCGGGCCGGGAGGTTGGGTCCGTCGATCGCGGTCCACACGGCGAGGATCTTCTCGTGCAGGCTGCGCGCCGCAGCATGATCGCCACGCTGGACGGCGTCCCACAGCTCGACGCTCAGCCGCGGGGTCACGGTCGGGATCGCTGCCAGGGCCCCGTGTGCCCCCATGACGAACGCCGGGTAGTGCAGGTTGTCCAGGGCGGCGAGGATGCGGAACCGGTCACGGTAGTTCGCCAGGAGCTCAGCGAGCAGATGGATGTTGCCACCGCTCTGCTTGATGGCCACCACGAGCGGCACCTCCTCGGCGATCCGCGCGATGCCGTCGACCTGCACGAGCGCCCACGGGACGACGTTGTACAGGACGATCGGCAGGCCGGCGGCGTCGGCGATGAGACGGTAGTGCTCGACCTCCTCGTCGACGGACGGCTTGAAGACGTAGTGCACCGGGGTCACCTGCAGGGCGTCGGCGCCGGCCTCCTTGGCGGCCAGGCAGTACCGGATGGCCTGGGCGGTGCTGTTCTGGATCACGCCCGCGATGACCGGGACGCGCCCGTCGACCACGGTGGCGACCTCACTGATGATGGCGGCCGTCTCCTCCAGGGAGAGCGTCTGACCCTCCCCCGTGCTCCCGCACGCGCAGATGGCGGTCACACCGGTGTCGAGCAGGTACTCGACCTCCGCCCGGATCTTGCTGACGTCGACCTGGTCGTTCTCGTCGAAGGGGGTCACGACCGTGGCGATCATGCCTCCGAGCTGGGTGGCGTCCATCATTGTCCTTCCTCGCTGACATCTGGTGTCTGATATATTAGGACATCACGATACCAACTGTCGACGCCTGCGGAGGACACCGGTGACCGGATCCAGCCACTTCCTCGATCACGACGATCCCATCGGGGGCGCGCTGCGCGGACTCGCAGTCTCCCGTCCCGACCTCGAGGTCGTCGAGCGACCGCGTCACGTGTTCACCACCGCCACCCGTCCCGCTCGGCGGGTCGGGCTGGTCTCCGGCGGCGGATCCGGGCACGAGCCGAGGCACGGCGGCTTCGTCGGCGAGGGTGGGCTCGACGCCGCCGCGCCCGGACTGGTGTTCGCCTCGCCGCACAACCGTCAGGTGTACGAGGCCTGTCGTGCGGCGGCCCGCGAGGACGGGGTGCTGCAGATCGTGAAGAACTACACCGGCGACGTGATCAACTTCGGCATCGCAGCGGAACGGCTCCGAGCCGACGGAGTGCCCGTGGCCCAGGTGCTGGTCACCGACGACCTCGCCTCGGACTCCGACGAGACCGACACCGGTCGCCGTGGCACCGGAGCGACCGTCACGGTCGAACGGGCTCTCGCGACCGCAGCCGACCGGGGCGACGACCTCGCCGCGCTCCAGCGCCTCGGCGACTCAGTGGTCGCTGCCTCCCGCAGCCTCGCCGTCGCCGGACGTGCCCAGACATCGCTCACCACCGGCGAGCCGGCCTTCGCGCTCGAGCCCGGGACGGTGGAGTACGGCGTCGGCATCCACGGCGAGCGTGCCGCGTCCGCCACCGCCCGCCCCCCACTGGCCGAGCTGGTCGCCCGGATGACCGCCGAGCTCACCGCGGCGCTCGCCGACCGGCCGCACCCGGAGGGCTGGGCACTGTTCGTCAACGGTCTCGGTTCGGTGACCGAGCTGGAGCTCCTGAGTGTCCTCGACCACGCCGTCGCCGAGCTGCGTGCTCGGGACGTGGAGGTGACGGCCGTCCTCGTGGGCACGTACGTCGCCGCACTGGACATGCAGGGCTTCTCCCTCACCCTGACCGCCCTCGACACCGGGTGGCACGAGCTCCTCACGACCGGAGCGGGCGGCAGCGCGCTGCCCGTCTACTCCGCGCCGGGCGCACGCCCCCGGCCGGCGGAGACCGGGACGACCACGAGCTCCCCCGTCGCCGAGGACGACGTCTTCCTGACGACCTTGACGCGCCAGGCCGAGCGACTGCACGGGGGTCTCACGAGGCTGGACCAGCTGGCCGGCGACGGTGACTTCGGCGACAACCTCCTGGCCGGCGCACGAGGGGCGGCGCGCCAGGCTCCGGCGGAGGGATCGATGCTGCCCGGGCTGTCGGCCGCCGTCGCGGAGTTCCTCGACGAGGTCGGCGGGTCCTCCGGTCCGCTGTACGGACTCTTCCTGCCGCACGTCCCCGACGCCGTCGTGGACGTGGCGCCCGGCGGACCCGCCACCGCCGAGGAGCCCGTGCTCACGGACGCCGTCCGGCGGGGCTGCGCCGACGCCGCGAGCACCATCACGCGCATCGCCGGGGCGCGTCCGGGCGACCGGACGA
Source organism: Aeromicrobium sp. (assembly GCA_052039245.1). Classification (GTDB taxonomy): domain Bacteria; phylum Actinomycetota; class Actinomycetes; order Propionibacteriales; family Nocardioidaceae; genus Aeromicrobium. The sequence goes on from JBQGDU010000105.1 coordinate 23,254, forward strand.
TGATCGACGCCCTCGCGGCCGTCGCCGCCTCGGAGGCGACCCGACTGCAGGATCTCCTGGAGGCGGCCCTGGACGGTGCCCGCTCGACTGCCGAGATGACGGCGCGGCGCGGCCGGGCCAGCTACGTCGGGGATCGTGTCCTGGGCCAGCCCGACCCGGGAGCGGTCGGCGTCGTCGTGGTGCTTCACGCGCTGGCCAGCTCGCTCGCCCCCGACCAGGTCGACGCAGGGCTGCTCGACGAGTGGGCTTGAGCGCCTCGGACCGAGAGCTGCTCCCGGCCCGGCGCCGGCCGGGTCGGGAGCACCTGCGCCTCATGGCTCCCCCGCGCGGACGCCGGCCACGCGGGGTGGCCGCGGCACAGACGGTCGACGACCTGCGACGCCTCGCCACCCGTCGCGCGCCGCGCCCCGTGCTCGACTACGTCGACGGTGGAGCCGAGCGCGAGAACACCGTCCGCTCCGCGCAGGAGGCCTTCGACGCGGTCGCCTGGCGTCCCCACGTGCTCCGCGGCACCCAGGACGTCGACCTGTCTCGAACCGTGCTCGGCGTGCGGCGGCCTCTGCCGTTCGCCCTGGGGCCCACCGGCTTCAGCCGGATGATGCACACCCACGGGGAGACCGGGGCCGCGCTCGCCGCCGAACGCGCCGGGATCCCGTACGCCGTCTCCAGCATGACCACGACGCCGCTGCCGGAGATCGCCGCTGCCGGGGCGGTCACCTGGTTCCAGCTCTACCTGTGGCGTGACCGCGGCCGCACCGTCGAGCTGCTCGACGAGGCGCGCGACGTCGGGTGCACGACGCTCCTCGTCACCGCGGACGTCCCGGTCGGCGGGAACCGACTGCGCGACGTCCGGAACGGGCTCACCATCCCGCCACGGCTCAGCGCGCGAACCGTCGCCGCCCTCGCACGTCGGCCCCGCTGGTGCTTCGACGCGCTCACGACGGCACCGCTGCGGATGGCCGCCGTGCCCGGGTGGGACGAGTCTCTCGAGCAGCTGTCCGGCACGCTGTTCGAACCCGCCGCCACGACGGAGGACCTGCGCTGGCTGCGCGACCTCTGGCCCGGGCGCCTGGTGGTCAAGGGGGTGCTGCGAGGCGACGACGCGCGGGACTTCGTCGATCTCGGCGCGGATGCCGTCGTCGTGTCCGACCACGGTGGGCGTCAGCTGGACAACGCCCAGCACGCGCTCGGCGCGCTGCCGGAGGTCGTCGAGGCCGTGGGAGGGGACGCCGAGGTCTGGTACGACGGAGGGATCCGCCGCGGCGCGGACGTGGCAGCGGCGCTGGCCCTGGGGGCACGCACCGTCCTGCTGGGGCGCGCCTACCTGTACGGCCTCATGGCCGGCGGCACGGCCGGCGTGGACCGTGCGGTCACGATCCTGGCCGAGGAGCTGCGGCGGTGCCTGCACCTCTTGGGCGTCCCGTCGGTGGACGCACTGACCCCCCAGCTGCTGGCTCCCTAGCCACAGCGACGGCTCGGTCTCCCCGACCACGAGGGCGGGGAGACCGAGCGCGTCAGACGGGTGCCGGGTCCAGCGACTCGATGCGCTCCCCCGTGGCTCCGTCGAACCAGGAGGCACTCGCCGGGTCGAAGTCGAGTCCGCACACGTCGCCCGCGACCCAGGGACAGCTGCCGGAGACTCGCGCGTAGCGCAGCCCACGGGAGGCCGCCCCACCGATCGCCTCCTGCGGCCCGGCGGCGTCGTCGCCGAGCTGCAGACCCACCACGGACTCGGCACCGAGGTGCTCGACGACGGCCACCCGGGCCTCGATCCGACCCTGCCCCTGGGGCAGGAGGGTGAGCGTCTCGGGGCGCACCCCCACGGTGCTGTCCCCGTCGGGAGCGTCCGGGAGCTGGACGGAGCGGCCCGCCATGGTGACCGTGTCACCCTCACGCCGCACACCGATGAGATTCATCGGCGGAGCGCCGATGAATCCCGCCACGAAGGTGTTGGCGGGCCGTTCGTAGATCTCCGCCGGGGTGCCGTACTGCTGCACCACGCCGTCGTTGAGCACCATGATGCGGGTGCCCATCGTCATGGCCTCGACCTGGTCGTGCGTCACGTAGACGAAGGTCTTGCGCACTCGCTGGTAGAGGGCGGTGATCTCGGCCCGCATCTGGGTCCGCAGCTTCGCGTCGAGGTTGCTGAGCGGCTCGTCCAGCAGGTAGACGGAGGGCTCGCGGACCAAGGCCCGGGCCACGGCCACGCGCTGACGCTGACCGCCCGAGAGCGCCTTGGGCCGACGGTCCAGGTAGGAGGTGAGCTCGAGCGTCTCGGCCACCTCCTCGACACGCCGGCGCAGCTCCGGGTCCCGCAGAGCGGCCCGGCGCGTCACCATCCCCACGAGTGGGAGATGGTGCCACCAGCGGAACCGGTCCATCAGGAGTGGGAAGGCGATGTTGGCGCGGACCGTCTGGTGCGGGTACAGCGCGTACGACTGGAAGACGAACGCGATGTTGCGGTCCTTCGGCGACAGCGACGTGACGTCCTCGTCGTCGAACAGGACGCGGCCACCGGTCACGTCGGTGAGGCCGGCGATCATGCGCAGCATCGTCGACTTTCCGCAGCCGCTCGGTCCGAGCAGGACCAGGAACTCCTGGTCGGGCACGGTGGCGTCGAACTCACGGATGACGGCGTTGTCGCCGTAGCTCTTACGGAGCTTGTCGAAGGTCAAAGCGGGCACGGGGTCATCCCTTCACGGCGCCGGAGGCCAGCCCCGACACGATTCTGCGTTGAACGAGCAAGAAAAAGACGACGGCCGGGATCGTGAAGACCACGGCGCCGCTGAACACCACGTCGAGCGGTGTCTTGTACTCCCCCTGGAAGGAGGCGAGCCCGGTGGAGGCCACCCAGCTGCTCTTGTCCTGCATGAACGTGGTGGCGAACAGGTACTCGTTCCAGCCGTCGAAGAACGCGACCACCGCGACGGCGGCGATCGACGGGACGACGACCGGGGTCACCACGAAGCGCAGCGTCGCCAACGGACCGCAGCCGTCCACGCGGGCGGACTCCTCGATCTCGTAGGGCACGGCGTCGATGGCGGCCTTGAGGATCCACACCGCGACCGGCATGGCGAAGGCGGTGTTCGCGAGCACCAGACCGTGCAGCTCGTTGAGCAGCCCGAGAGTCACGAACAGCGAGTACAGGGGCACCACGATGAGCGCCTCCGGCAACATCTGGGACGCGAACAGCAGCAGCCCGACCGCACCCTTGCCGTGGAACTTGTAGCGCGACAGCGCGTAGGCCGCGAGCAGCGCCATCAGGACGCTCAGCACCATCGTGCCGAGGGCGACCACCAGCGAGTTGGTCATCCATCGCAGGAAGGGTGAGTCCGTGGTCAGGATCTGGAAGACCTGCCCGGCCCGACTGAGGTCGGGGACCAGGCTCTGCCCACCGGAGTACAACGCGTCGTTGGGCGTCATGCTCGTGTTGATCATCCAGTACAGCGGGAAGGCGGTGAGACCGGCAAGCGCGAAGGCCAGGACGACCCGCAGGCCCACCGAGAGACGACGGCGTGCAAACATCAGCGTTCCTCCAGCTGGCGCTGTGCGCGCCGCTCGACGACGAGGTAGACGACGGTCACGATCAGCGAGAGGACCAGACCGACGACGCCGATCGCCGCGGCCTTGCCGAGATCGGAGTTGCCGAAGGCCTCTCGGTAGACATCGATGACGATCGTGTTGGTCGAGCCGGCCGGACCACCGCCGGTCAGCAGCCAGATGATCTCGAACCGGCGGAACGACCAGATGGTCATGAGCAGCCCGACGACCTTCAGGGTCGGCGCGATCGCGGGCAGCACGATGACGCGGAAGGTCGAGAGCCCGTCCGCACCGTCGACACGCGTCGCCTCGTAGAGCTCGTCGGGCACGGACTGCAGGGCGGCGAGCACGACCAGCATGACGAACGGCGTGACCTTCCAGACCGTCGCCAGCACGACGGCGAACAGCGCCCGGTCAGGATCGGTCAACCACCCCTGGGCGTCGAGGCCGATCCGCCGGAGCCCGGAGTTCAGGACGCCGTTCGAGTCGTTGTACATCCATCGGAACACCAGGGCCACCGCGACGGTCGGCACGGCCCACGGGAGGGTCATGAGCGCTCGCGCGAGCGATCGCAGGGGGAAGGCTCGGTTGAGCAGGACCGCCGCGAGGGTGCCGATGACGAGCGAGGCGACGACCGTCAGGGCGGTGTAGGCGAGCGTCAGCGTGATCGCACTGATCGCGCTCCCGTCACCGAACAGGTCGCGATAGTTCTCCAGCCCCACTCCGCGGCCACCCGACGGATTCAGCAGTCGGGTGTCGGTGAAGCTGAGCTGGATGCCGCGCAGCAGCGGTACCCCTGCGAACAGCAGCAGGTAGGCCACCGCGAGGCCGACGAAGGCGTAGGCGGGACTGGGCCGGCGCCGACGCCGCGGGGAGCTGCTGCTCCTCCGCGGCGCCGGGTCAGGGCCGGTACCCGTCTCCGACGTGGCGAGGACGGACTGGGCCATGGGGTCTACGAGGTGGGTCGCGTCAGTTCGCGACGGCCGCCTCGGCCTCCTTCTGGGCGTTGTCGAGCGCGGTCTGGGGATCGAGGCCGTCGGTCAGCATGGCCTCGATGTTCCGCAGGACGATCGAACGGATCTGCGGGGTCTCCAGCTCGAAGCCCTTGATGATCGCGTTGCGGGTGTCGTCGATGTTGTCGAGCGCCTCCTGAGCCCAGGGGAACTCCTTGAGGTACTCCGCCGGAACCTCGATCTCGGTGCCCACGGTGCTCGGGAAGTTGGCGTCGACGAGCTCCTTCTGCGCCGTCTCGGTGTAGAACCAACGCAGGAAGTCCTTGGCGAGCTCGACGTTGTCGGAGGCCGCGTTGATGCCGAAACCGACGGTGACGCGGGTGAAGGCGTCGTCGGGGAAGGGCAGCTTGCTGGAGCCGATGTCCTCAGAGGTCAGGCTGTCGCTCGAGCCGAGGGTGGTGCGCATGCAGGTGAGGCAGTCGATCATCATCGCGATCTCGCCGTTCGCGAACTTCGAGCGGAAGGTGGAGGCGTCGTCACCCTTGGCGAACGCGCCGGAGTCGTACATCTCCTGGTAGGCCGTCTCGGCCTCGACGTTCTCCGGGCTGTTGATCGTGAGCTTCTCACCGTCGGACCATCCGCCGCCGAAGCCGAACGGCCAGTTGGCGTGGTCCAGCCACCACACGGCCTCCTCGTTCATCTGGTGGCGTGCGGCGTAGCCGGTCTTGCCGGTGCGCTCGGTGACCTGCTGAGCCGCCTCGAGCAGCTCATCGGGCGTGGTCGGAGGCTCGACCCCGGCCTCGTCCAGCAGGTCCTTGTTGTAGAAGAAGGAGTAGGGGGAGACCTCCCACACGAGGGCGAGCTGCTCGCCGTCACGCTCGAAGTCCTCCGAGGCACTCACGGCGGGAGCCTGGTCGTCCTGGCCGAGCACGTCGTCGAGCGGCTCGAGGACGCCGGCGTCGGCGAGCTCGGGGAAGTAGGTGTCGGGGATGATGAAGATGTCCGGCCCCTCGCCGGCGCCGAACTGGGTGCTCAGCGTCTTCTCGTAGTCGGCGCGGGTGATCTCCTGCTTCTCGATCGAGAAGCCCTCGCGCTCGTCGGCGTACCCGCTGACGATGTCGAAGATCGTGTCGCCGCGCTCGGCCTCCAGCCAGTGCCAGCTGGCCATCGTCAGGCTGTCGTCGCCCGACCCTCCGTCGCCGGAACCACATCCGACCAGCACCGCGCCCGCGGTCATCGCGGCCAAGGTCGCCGTCAGTCCTTTGTGCATCATCTCGCTCGCTTTCTCCGCCCGATGTCTGATGCGTAATATACTAGATGCGAGTGTCCGGCGTCACAGGGATCCCGAAATGCCCCCGCGCGCCGACTCGACATCGACCGTCCCGAGGAACGCGCAGGAGGCACCGTGAGCACCCGGCCGCACCGATCAGCCCCCGCGGCGAGGGGAGTCAGCGGCGGTCAGAGCGAGATGGCAGCGTTCTGCATGTCCTCGACCGTCCACGCCTCGACCTCGTCGAGGTGCGCGGCGGCCGCCCTCTGCGCCGCATCGGCGTCGCGCGCGGCGATGCCGTCGAGGATCTCCATGTGGCGCCTGGTGGACCCCGCCACCCGATGGGCACCGGTGGCCCCCAGGATGCGCAGCCAGCGCACGAAGGGCTCCACGGCCTCACGGGTCTCGATCAGGCGCCGGTGCTGCGTCGTGGTCATGATCGACAGGTGGATGTGGGAGTCGCTCGCGAAGAACGGCTCGAAGTCGCCGGCCTCGGCGCGCTCGAGCGCCACCTCGGCCTCGCGGCGCAGCTCATCGACCATCGACAGGTCCATCTCCCCGGCCGCGATCCCCGTGGCCACCCACTCCAGGCCCTTGCGCACCTGGCAGACGTCGCGCACGTCCTCGATTCCCGGTGTCGCCACGAAGGTGCCGGAGCGCGGGCGGGTGTGGACCAGTCGGTCACGCTCCAGCCGCAGCAGCGCGTCGCGCACCGGCGTGCGGGACACACCGAACTCGGCGGCCACCGCCTGGGGGTCGATGCGCGACCCGGGCGCCAACGTCGCCTCCGTGATCCGATCCACCAGGATCCGGTACAGCTGCTCCGAGATCGACTCGACCATCAAGGTCTCCGCCACGGGGGTCTCCTCCGCGATGTCGCGATCAGCGGCCGCGTCGCCGCTGCCCAGTGTTGTATCTGATATGCAAAATGCTACACCGTGGGTCGGTCAGCCGGACCGTCCTCGCGTCCCCCACCCCTCGACCCCAGGAACCACCTCGTGACCTCGACCCACACCACCGCCGAACGCCCCCTCACGACGAGCCTCGTCGAGGAGCTCACCGCGGCGCTCGCCGACGGGGTGGTCATCGCCGACCCCGACGTGCTCGACGCCTACGCCCACGACTACGCCCCCATCTGCCCGCACGGAACGGCCGCGGCGCTCGTCCGGGCACGCAGCACGACCGACGTCGCGGCCACCGTCCGGATCGCTGCACGCCACGGCGCAGCCGTCGTCCCCCAGGGCGCGCGGACCGGTCTGGCGGGGGCCGCGAACGCCGTCGACGGGTGCGTCCTGCTGTCGATGGAACGGATGACGGAGATCCTCGAGATCGATGCCACCGACATGACGGCGACCGTCCAGCCGGGAGTGCTGAACCTCCAGCTGTCGCGGGCCGTGGGCGAGCACGGTCTGTTCTACCCGCCGGACCCGAGCTCGTGGGAGTGGTCGACCCTCGGCGGCAACGTGGCCACGAACGCCGGCGGGCTGTGCTGCGTCAAGTACGGGGTCACCGCGGACTACGTCCGCGCGCTGGAGGTGGTGCTCGCCGACGGACGCGTCGTGCGGACCGGTCGGCGCACCGCCAAGGGCGTCGCGGGGTACGACCTCACCCACCTGTTCGTCGGCAGCGAGGGCACCCTCGGCGTCATCACGGAGATCACCGTCTCCCTCGTGCCTGCCGGGGCCGCGCCCCTGACCGCCGTGGCGTTCTTCCCCGACGAGGCCGAGGCGTGCGAGACGGTCACCGAGTACCTCGCCACGGGGACCGTGCCCTCGATGCTCGAGCTCATGGACCGGACCTCGATCCGCCTCGTGCAGGCGGATCGCGACCTCGGGTTCCCCGACGACGTCGGGGCGATGCTGCTGGTGCAGTCCGACCGCGGTGGAGAGCTGGCGGTCGCCGACCTGCAGCTGTTCGCCTCCCTCGCCGAGGCGCGTGGCGCCGACGTCATGGTGGCCGAGGACGAGGCGGAGGCCGGTCTGCTCCTGGAGGCCAGGCGGCACCTGGCGATCGCGATCGAGAAGTACAGCGCCTTCCTGTCCGAGGACGTCTGCGTGCCGCGATCGCGTCTGGTCGAGCTGCTCGCCGGCGTCGAGGCGATCCGCCAGCGCCACGGCCTGGAGATGACCTGCGCCGGACACGTCGGCGACGGCAACATGCACCCGACCGTCCTGTTCGATCCGAGCGATCCCGGGCAGGTGGAGCGGGCCCGGCTCGCCTTCGACGACGTGATGCGACTCGGGCTCGACTGCGGCGGCACCATCACCGGTGAGCACGGCGTCGGGATCATGAAGGCCGAGTGGCTCGAGCGCGAGCTGGGCGACGTCTCACTCGACCTCCATCACCGCGTGAAGGACGCGTTCGACCCGCACGGCGTCTTCAACCCGGGGAAGGTGCTGCCCACCAGGCTACGGACCTGAGCCGTCCGGGCGATCCCGACCACGTCAGTGCTCGACGCGCTCCACCGCAGGGGCGTCGCGCAGCGCACGCCACGACACCCAGGCGGCGAGCAGCGCGATGCCGATGGCCACGCCGGACGAGCGCTGGACCCCGAGGTCGAAGGCGACGCGGGCCGACTCGGCCAGCTGCTCACCGAGACCGTTCGGGAACGTGGCGGCGTGCGCCATCGTGCTGCCGAGCGTCTCGAAGGCATGGTCGTCGTCGCGCCCGAGCAACGGCGGCACGGACAGCGTGGACCGGTACGTCGCCGTGAGGACGGAGCCGAGCACCGCGGTACCGAGCACCGCGCCCACCTCGTAGGCGGTCTCGGAGATCGCCGACGCAGACCCCGCCTTGTGCGGTGGCACGCTCGCGAGGATGAGGTCGTTCGTCAGGGTCTCGGCCACGCCGATGCCGAGGCCCATGATCGTGAACGCGACCATCACGCTGAGCACGGTCGGCTGTCCGGTGAAGGCGGCGATGGCGTATCCCACCGAGGACGCCACGAAGCTCAGGCTCACGAGGACGCGCACCGGGAAGCGACGCACGAGGCGGACGGCCCAGAAGCCGCTCACGACCGTGACGACGAGGCCGGGCAGCAGGACCATCGCCGAGTCCATCGGCGACAGGCCGAGCACCAGCTGCAGGAGCTGCGCACCGAAGAACAGGAAGCCGGTGAGTCCCATGAGGCTCAACAGGTTGGCCACGATGGCCCCGCTGAAGACCGGGTTGCGGAACAGGGCGACGTCGAGCATGGGCGCTGCGCTGCGCTGCTGGCGCCGCACGAACATCACGGCCGCGGCCACTCCGAGCCCGACGCAGGCGAGGGTGACGTCGTCCAGACCGGCCTTCGCCCCGTGCTTGACGGCGTAGACGATCGGGAACATCGCAAGCATCGACAGCGCGATGGAGACCGGGTCGACCGGACCCGGGGAGGGGTCGCGCGACTCCGGCACCAGCAGCAGGGCCAGTGGCACCAGCACCGCGATGATCGGGACGTTGATGAGGAAGACCGAGCCCCACCAGAAGTGCTCGAGCAGCCACCCGCCGACGATCGGGCCGAGCGCCGCCCCGCCGGAGAACATCGCGGCCCAGGTGGCGATCGCGATCCGCCGGTCGTGGGCGTTCATGAAGACGTTGCGCAGCAGGGAGAGCGTCGACGGCATCAGGGTCGCGCCGAAGAAGCCGAGCATGGCGCGTGACAGCAGGAGCATCTCGGGGGTCGTGGAGTAGGCGGCCACGAGGGACGCCGCCCCGAACCCGACGGCGCCGACCACGAGCAGGCGTCGTCGCCCGATCCGGTCGCCCAGGCTGCCCATGGCGATCAGCAGACCGGCGAGCATGAGCGCGTAGACGTCGACGATCCACAGCAGCTGGTTGCCGGTGGGCTGCAGGGCGGAGCTGACCTCGGGCAGGGCGAAGCTCAGCACGGTGTTGTCCACCGAGACGAGGAGCACCGGCAGCATCAGCACCGCGAGGGCGACCCATTCGCGCACGCCGGCGCGGGTCTCGTCGGGGAAGGTGGGGCGGTTCTGGATGGACGTCATGGAACGGGCCTCCTCTCGGCCTGCTGGACCGTGGTGGTGGACGTGGACGGCGGGTGCCGAGCACCCGATCTACTATACCGGCTGGACGGTATAGTAGACAGGCCACCGCGGTGTGAGTCCGGCCACCGGGACGGTCCCGCCGGCAGCCGTGTTCCCGTCGGCGGCAACCGGTCGTTCGTCTACGATCGAGCGCATGGCCGAGCGATCCACGCGGGACCGACTTCTCGATGCCTTCGAGTCCCTGCTCGTGGACTCCGGCAGCCGCGGCGCGACCCTCGACGCCGTCGCCGGCGCCGCGGACGTCTCCAAGGGCGGCCTGTTGTACCACTTCGGCAGCAAGGACGCGCTCGTGGTCGGCATGCTGGAGCGTCTGCGCGAGCAGGGCGTCGCCGACGTGGAGAAGATGCGCTCGGCCCGCAAGGGACCGGTCGACTTCTACCTGGAGACCTCGGTGGACTCCGGCAGCGACTTCGACCGCGCGCTCATCGCGGCCGCCCGCATCGCGCAGGAGAACGACGCGCGCGCCTCGGAGGCTCTCGCGGACCTGCGCGAGGGCTGGTTCGCCGTGCTCCGCGAGCACCTGGGCGATGAGTCCCTCGCCCGGACCGTGCAGCTCATCGGCGACGGTCTGTACTTCGACGACACCACCGGGCTCGCGGAGAAGAACGCGCTGAAGCACGTGCGCGACGTGCTGGGACGTCTCGGCGCGCTCGGCGCCTGAGGACACTCACCCACTGCTCACCCCGCGGGGGCCGCGGGGTCATCCCCCGTTCACCTCCTCCCCCTGCCATGGAGGCATGAGGATCCTCGCTCTCGGCACGGTGCTCGGCCTCGCCCTGGCCACGCTCGTCGCCACTCCCGTCATCGCCTCCGCCGCTGCGGCCACCGCGGGCGATCGCCCCACCGCGAAGAAGGCCGGCAAGCCGGCGCTCAGGAACCCGTTCACGACGTCCCGCACGCCTGCCGTCATCGCGCACCGTGGCGCGTCCGGGTACCGGCCGGAACACACGCTCGCCGCCTACCAGCTGGCCATCGAGCAGGGCGCCGACGTCATCGAGCCCGACCTCGTGAGCACCTCCGACGGCGTGCTCGTCGCCCGCCACGAGAACGAGATCAGCGGCACGACGGACGTCGCGGACCGACCGGAGTTCGCCGACCGGCGCACCACCAAGAGCATCGACGGCAAGGACGTCACCGGCTGGTTCACCGAGGACTTCACGCTCGCGGAGCTTCGCACGCTGCGCGCGGTGGAGCGACTGCCCGAGGTCCGACCCGGCAACACGCTCTACGACGGCCGCTTCCAGGTGCCGACGTTCGACGAGATCATCTCGCTCGCCCGCTCCGAGAGCCGCCGGAAGGGCCGGACGATCGGCGTCGCCCCGGAGACGAAGCACCCCACCTACTTCGAGTCCGTCGGCCTGGACCTCACGCCACCGCTGTTGCGCAGCCTGCGTCGCGTCGGCTGGGACCACGGCCGCGCTCCGGTGCTCGTGCAGTCGTTCGAGACATCCAACCTGAAGGACCTCGCGCGTCGCTCGCGCGTGCCGCTGCTGCAGCTGACGTCGGCCTCCGGCGCTCCCTACGACCTCGTCGCCCGTGGCGACGGCACGACGTACGCGGATCTCATGAGTCCGCAGGGTCTGCGCCGTGTGGCGAGGTACGCCGACTGGGTCGGGCCGGAGAAGAACTCGATCATCCCGCGGGACGCCGAGGGTCGGCTCACGTCGCCCTCGCCCGTCATCCGCGACGCCCACCGCGCCGGGCTGCTGGTGAGCGTCTACACGGTGCGCAACGAGAACCAGTTCCTGCCGACGGACCTGCGCAGCGGCGCCGCTCCCTCCGCCCACGGAGAGGTCCGCGCCGAGCTGTTCGCCTTCTTCGACGCCGGTGTCGACGCGGTCTTCGCGGACTTCCCCGACACTGCCGTCAAGGCGCGCAAGGCCTACCAGCGCGACCGGCGCCCCGCCCTCTCCCGCTGAGGTCGTCCCGAACGCTCGGGAGCGTGGTCTCGATACGACCACCGAGGACGGAAGCCAGCGCCCGGGGGTCAGGGCCGGGCAGGGTCCCGGGCATGACCGGAGACGGGCAAGGTGACGTGGCCGAACGGGCAGGGGGCATGACGGGAGCGGGACCAGGGGACGGGCACGGGCCGGGCCGGAACGTGACCCTGCCGAGAGCTCTCGACCGCTGGCCGGAGTGGCGACGACACCCCGCAGCCGCGACCCGCGCCCCGAGGACCGCGCGCGTCGTCCGAGCCGAGCACGCCTAGCGTGCGCCGACGACGTCGTAGCGCGCCACGACGAACGCACCGTTGCGGTCGAGGTCCCTCAGGGTGAGGTCGAAGGCGCCGTCGAGGAGCGGACGGCCGGCGCCGAGCGTGACCGGTGCGACGGAGACCTCCACCTCATCGAGCAGACCCGCCGCCGCGAAGTCCGCCGCGAGCCGGCCCCCTCCGACGAGCCAGACCGTGCCGTCGCCGGCGGCCTGCGCGATGAGCGGCCACAGCTCCTCAGGGTCACCGGAGACGACGCGGACGGAGTCCACGACGGGCGCGAGGTCGCGGTGGCTGAACACGAACGTCGGCACCTCGTACGGCCACGGTTCCCCCGCCGCGGCGAGGTGGTCGACGACCCAGGCGTAGGTGGTCGCGCCCATGACGAGCGCGCCGACACCCTGGGTGATCGAGTCGACCCCGCCCGCGCCGTCCGGGTCGTGCTCCTGCTCGAAGAGCCAGTCCAGGCTGTCGTCCTCGGTGGCGATGAAGCCGTCCAGCGTCGTCGCGGTGACGTACCGGCACGTGGGCCGGTACGTGTCGGTCGGGTCCGTCATCGGCGTTCTCCTGTCTGGCGTCGGTGCCACATGATGGGGTCGGGGTCGAGAGCCTCGCCGAGGTCGGCCCCGGCCTCGCGCAGCATCCACCGCGCGAGCTGTCGTCGGTGGCTGCTGAAGGTCAGGTCGTGCGCCACGATCTGGCCGAGCTGGAACGACTCCGGAGGCTCGCACAGCGCGTCGACGATCCAGTCGCCCCACGCGCCGCGCCGCTCGACGTCGCGCACCCAGCCGAGCCACGTCGCAGCGGTCCGCTCGAACCGGTCGGCGAGCCCGACCCCGCCCCCGAGGTGGTCCTGCTGCCCCGTCTCCTGCCCCTGCACCGTCGCCGACCCCAGAACGGCCTCCAGCCACGGCCTCTTGCTGCCCGCGAGGTGGTCCAGGACCTCACGGAGCGTCTCGTCGGGGCCGGCCCACTCCAGGGCCACGTGACCAGGCAGCCGTCGAGCGTCGAGGACCTCGGCCGGTACCGATGCGGCGGCCGCCAGCAGTGCTCGCACGTCGGCGACGTCGTGGCGCACGAGCATGCTCAGCACGTCACCGGCGGGGCGTTCTCCGTCCGCGTCGTCCTCGATGTAGAGCACGGTCGGCCCGTGGAAGTGGACGCCGTTGGGTGACGGCAACCAGTGACCGCGCGACCCCGCGTCCGGCATCGCACTCGGCGGGTGGCCGTACGCCCGGGCGAACGCGCGGCCGAACCCCTCCACGGACTCGAACCCGGCACCGAACGCGGCGTCGGTCACCGAGGCGCCCCGCTGCAGCTGCCACGCGGCGCGCTCCAGCAGCACCCGTCGCCGCAGGCTGACAGGAGGCTCGCCCGTCGCACCCTGCACGCGGCGGCTCAGGTGGAACGGGGAGGAGTAGGCCTCGGCGGCCATGCTCGTCAGGTCGCGCGCGGCGTCGTCGAGCACGGCGTCGAGGAGCTCGCGGAGCCTGTCACGCCCGTGGTCGGCCTGGTCCATGCGTCCAGTGTGGGCCGTCCACGGCTCCGGCCGCTTGACCGTTCTTGCTCTCCGTCCGGCCCTTCCCGTCCGGCTGGGCCGGTCGTACCGTAAGAGGCATGTGCCGCAACATCAGGACGCTCCACAACTTCGAGCCCGCCGCCACGAACGACGAGGTGCACGCCGCGGCGTTGCAGTACGTCCGCAAGATCGCCGGCACCACCAAGCCGTCGAGAGCCAACCAGGAGGTCTTCGACCGCGCCGTCGAGGACATCGCGCACCTCACGCGACACCTCGTCGACGAGCTCGTCACCCACGCGCCGCCCAAGGACCGTGAGACCGAGGCGGCCAAGGCCAAGGCGCGCGCGGCCAAGCGCTACGCGACGGCCTGAGACCGGGCGTCGAGTCCTCAGGTCCAGGTGTCCCCGGCCGCGGTGACCGTGCCGCGACCCGACGTGACGGCCGCGACCTCCGCGGTGGCCGTCTCCACCACGGACGGTGCGACCGCGAGGCGCAGCCGCACCTGCTGGCCGTAGTCGACGTCGACCACGTCCCAGTGCTCGCGCAGGCGGTGCTCCACCTGGCCGATGATCCCCACCGGGACGGTGACGTCGAGGAGCTCGCGACGCCACCGCTCGCTCGTCCCGGCCTCGTCGAGCGCGAGGGCCGTGGCGTCGCCGTAGGCGCGCACCAGCCCGCCGACGCCCAGCAGCGTTCCGCCGAAGTAGCGCGTCACGACGGCGACGACGTCGCTCAGGCCGCGGCCGGTGAGCATCTCGAGCATCGGGCGGCCGGCCGACCCCGACGGCTCACCGTCGTCGTTGGAACGCCTGATCCGTGCGTCCGGTCCCAGCACGAGGGCCGTGCAGTGGTGTCGGGCCGACGAGTGCTCGCCACGGACCCGCTGGACGACCGACCGCGCCTCGTCCTCCGTACCCGCGGGAGCCACGTGCGCGACGAACCGCGAACGGCTGACCTCGATCTCGGCGTCGCCCGTCCGAGCAGGCGTCAGGTAGGAGTCGGCACTCAGGAGCGTCGCAGCTCCAGGAAGATGCTCGGACCGAAGTCCTTCTTGGCCAGCCGCTCCTGCAGCGCCTTCTCCACCGTCACCATCAGACCGGTGGGCAGCGCCTTCTTGAGCCGCTCGCTGCGCAGGTTGGAGACCGAGAGCTTGCGCTGCAGGACCAGCCCGGCCTCGGCGAGCTGGCTCACGACGGTGTCGACGTTGTGGTTGACGAACGCGATGGCGTCCGGCTCGTCGGCCTTCTGGGTGCGGATGCTGACCGGCTCGGTGGGCAGCTGCCGACCCTCCTTCTTGAACTGCCGGCGGTTCTTGAAGTGCCCGTAGTTGGCCACCTCGATGAGCGCCGTGCCGCCCGGCTTGAGCACGCGGGCGATCTCGGCGAACTCCTTGGACGGCTCGGGGATGTGGTGCATGACGCGCACCATCGTCAGGAGGTCGAGCGAGGCGTCATCGAGCTTGATGTCGTCGGCCTGGGTCTGGATCTTCTCGATGTCGGTGCCGGCGAGCACCTCCTCGGCGGCCTCCAGCTGCGTCAGGCTGGGCTCGGCGAGGGTGACGTGGTCGGCGTACTCGCGGAGCAGGATGCAGAGACGACCGAAGCCACCCCCGACGTCCGCGGCTGCGGCGAAGCGACGACCGTCCAGGAGCCGCCGGATGGCGGCCTCCTCGGCAGCGTGCTCGTAGTCGCGGTTGTCCCAGTACTTGGTGTAGTCGTACCCGCGGTCGTACTGGTCCGCGACCTTCTTGGAGGGCTTCTCGTCAGTCACCGCGCCAGCCTAACAACGCCCTGCGGCTGCTCAGCGCCCGAAGGTGTGGCGCTGGTCATCGACCGAAGGTCCGGGGGCCGAAGACCGGCGGCTCCTTCCTGAGCCCGGCCTTGCGCGCCGCCGTGGTGTTGGGCGAGCGGAACATCCGCAGCTGGTAGAGCCGCTCCCGCCGGAAGGCACCGGCGAGCGAGCCCAGCCGGACACCGTTGAGGAGCCTCTTGCCCGCGGCCACGGAGTCCGGTGAACGCTCCAGCAGGACGTCGATGAGCTCCTGCGCGGGCTTCATCGGGTCGTCGGCGACATCGGTGACCAGGCCGACCTCGGCCGCCTCGCGGCCGGAGAGCACCTCACCGGTGAGCACGAGCCGCTTGGCGACGTCCGCTCGGACCACCTCGCTCAGCGGGACAGTCCCGCTCATGTCCGGCACCAGACCCCACTTGGCCTCCAGGACCGACCACCGGCAGTCCGGCGTCGAGAAACGGAAGTCGGCGGCGAGCGCGAGCTGGATGCCGGCGCCGAAGACATGCCCCCGGGTGACGGCGATGACCGGGACGGGCAGCTCGCGCCACACCCACAGCGCCTGCTGGAAGGTGTTGGTGCGGCGCCACGGCGGCGTGAGGAAGAACCGCGCCACCCGCGCCTTGTCCTTGCCCGCCTCGGCGAAGTCGAGGCCGGAGCAGAACGAGGGCCCCTCCCCCTCGAGCACGACGACACGGACGTCACGGTCGGCGCGGATCGTCGCCGCGGCGTCGAGCAGGCCCTGCAACATCTCCAGGGTGACGCCGTTGAGCTTGTCGGGGCGGTTGAGCCTGACACGCGCGACGGCTCCGTCGATCGTGGTCAGCACGTGGGGTTCGGCCATGACGCCAGGTTACCCCCCAGTAGCCGTCACGTGACGCGGTCCAGC